>DASVLM010000799.1:0-3174 GCA_036384875.1 Noviherbaspirillum sp. | reverse complement strand
CGGCTGCTGCACTGGGCGGCGGAAGAGGGCCGGCAGCGCGAATTGAAGCATGCGCTGTTCACGGCGTATTTCACCGAGGGCGAGAACCCTTCTTCACACGAGGTGCTGGAGCGCCTGGCGGGCGAGGCTGGCCTCGACCGGGAAAAGGCCAGGGAGATTCTCGCGTCCGACGCCTTCGCACAGGAAACACGCGAACAGGAGCGCTTCTATCTCGACCAGGGCATCCACTCGGTACCGGCGGTGATCGTCAATGACCGTTACCTCATCCAGGGCGGCCAGCCGGTCGAAGTGTTCGAGCAGGCCTTGCGGCAGATCGCCGCGGAATAAGTGCTTTCCTGCGTATTGCACACGCGCAAATCGTACGTGCCCGACACCAATGAACGCGACGGTTGCCAAGGTGTCCAATCGAAGACGGCAGGCCTGAACGATCCTTGAGCCAGATCATGCGCTGGCGGGCACCAAGGCGATCTTGTACGGGTCCATGCTGTCCCTAGACGTATGCATCCCGCGGTGGGCTGCAATCGTTACATTCGGCAAGGAGCACGCGATGGACAAAGCACCGGAATCATTGGTCGGCGAAATGAGCATCATGGATTGGTCCGGCCACAAGGAACTGAAGTGGAGTACGGACCGGCTCGACGAGATCAACGTGGCGAAGGAAACCTTCGACAAGCTGATCAAGGAAGGCTATTCCGCGTTCGCTGCCAAGACGAAGGCGGAACAGAAGCACTCGGTCAGGGAGTTCGATCCGACGATGGAAGAAACGGTGATGGTACCTCGCATCATCGGAGGCTGAGATGCCGACACCGGGCGGGAGCTGGCAGGGGTTCCGGCATACGTGGAGTACGTTAAGACGCTGGTTCCGCCCTGCCGATTTGCCCGAGGGAGAAACGCAGCGCCGCCGTGAAGGCGGGCTGCACGGTTTCTACCGCTGGGCGAGGGAACAGGTTCTCGACGCGCGCCGGCACAATGAGGAGCTGATGCAGGATGAGCGGCGCAACGTGCGTCGTGCGCAACGCCGTGCGCTCACCTTGCTGATGCGCTTGCAGACGCCGGAGCAGCGCGAGGAATTCCGCATGACCCGCCAGTTCCATGTCATCGGCGGCAAGACCGGGACGCGCTACCGCATCCGCGCCGCCACCCTCGTCAACATCGACGTGCTGGACAACGACGGCACGGTGATGCATCGCCTGTGCGCGCATCCGACCGGCGACGTGCCGCTGTACGACGTGCTGGCCGCGCAGATGCTGTACTTGCAAGACCCGGTGGCGGAACTGCGTTTCCTGCAGCAGGCCTATGTGCATTCCGCGCTGCCGGATTCGCGTGTCAGGGCCGGCAATTTGTGGTCGGCGTAGTCGGCTTAGTCGGCGTAGAGCAGCGGTTTATTTCCGCCGCAGCGCCGTCCCTTCGAACTTCACACCAGCCCATCCGCTCTTCATGAAGTTGCGGATGTTCTGGTGGTCCGTGCCTTCCGGATGTTTCAGCACATCTTCGCGGTAATACGCGCCGAAGCAGGCCAGCGTCTGCGCTTCGGACAAGCCGTTCAACAAGCCGAAGGCAAACACCTTGCATGAACCGGAATTCTGGCCGGCTTCGTTTTTCATTTCGCCGTTCGCAAACGCCGTGGGAGTGAACTCGTAGGCATCGCCGATCGCCGCCATGGTGTCGTCGAAAGTCACGGCGTCGGGGGTGTCGTTCAGCTTCTTGAGAAATGCGTCGAGGGTCATCGTGTGCCTGTCGTGTCTGGTGTATCCGCTTGAGTCTTGCCGGAAAATTTTTCGGGAAACGGGAGTCTATCAAAAGCATTGCATCGACGTTCCCGTGCGATGGCACTGCTGCCCGCTGCCGTTCAGGTAAACACCGTTGTTGCCGTTGTAGCGGTTGCCTGCGCTATCGCGGCAGCCGCCGGCATCGCAGCCTGTGATTGCCGGCGGTGGCGCCGGAACATTCACCGGCGGGACGATGACCGGCACGCCGGTGCGCGCGGCAGGGGCAACCGGCGGGACGCGCTCGATCACCTGCGGCACGGCGCGCCGCGGCGGCACTTTTTTCTCCGGGCAGGGATGCTCGTCATCCGTTATGCATTCCTTTGTCGCGCAAGCTTCGCTCCCGGCTGCTCGAAGGCAGCAAAGCAGAAGCAACATTGCGCGGATATATCCAATGCGCGGCATGGCAATACACGGGAGACCGAGACGGCAAAGTCTACTCCTCGCCGGCACTGTCCGCAGCCAGGATCGAAAAATGGAGAGTGGCGGATCGTCAGGCCTTGGGCGGCACAATCTTCCCGTCCGCCGCTTTCTTCAATCCAAGCCGCTGCAGCACCGCGTTTTCGTCGATGTTCATCAGCGAGCCGATCGCCTTGAAATCATCCGGCAGGGCGGGGTCGTCCCAGCCGTTGGCAGAGTGCCGGGCAAGGTCGCCGGCCAGCTTCACATTCTTCACGCGCGGCTTCTCGGCGTGGGCATCGTCCATCAGCGTCAGCAGCAGTTCCGGCAACTCCCATTTCCGGCAAATCGCCAGTTGCAATTCGTGCAGCGCGAAGCCGAGTACGGCCTTCTGCGCTTCCGCACTGCGCAGGCCGGGCTCCGCCTTCAGCCTGGCCATGATCTCCAGCGACTGCTGTGGCGCGAAGCACCAGACCAGCATCTCGGCCAGGTCGCGCAGCAGGGCCGCGACCGCCACTTCCTCGCTGTTGAGATCGCAGCGCCATGTCGCCCAGTCCAGCGCATAGCGTGCCGCGCGCTGCGCACGCTGGATCACGTGCAGCAGGCCGAGCAGCGCCTGCGGATAGGGTTTGAGCCGGTCTTCAACGATGTCGAACTGGTTGAAGTGATGAAAGAAGGGTTCCACGCCGAGCATCATGACCGCATGTTCAGCGCTGGAAATGTCCTGCAATTGCCGCTTCCCGCGGTGGCGCGACGAGAAGCGCAGCACGCGCGCCGTCATCAGCGGATCGTGCAGCACGATGTCGGCGATCTTGCGAATGTTGATGTTGTCGGCGCGCTCGCGCGCCTCGGCGATGGCGCGCGAAGTCTGGCGCAACACCGGAAGTTCCTGTTCGTTGAGGAACCCGGTCCAGGCATCGAGGCCGGCGGGCAGGGAGGTCATGGGGCAGTCCTTTGGCACTACCGTAGGTAAGGCTATTGTAATGCCTTGTTCATCGGCAAAACATCC
>DASVLM010000798.1:0-2324 GCA_036384875.1 Noviherbaspirillum sp. | reverse complement strand
GTGATCCTGGGCTGCAACATCCATGACCAGATGCTTGCCTACATCCAGGTTGTGCCGACGCCGTGGTTTGCCAAGACCGACGCCTCCGGAACAGCGGTCATCGAAAGTATCCCTGCCGGCAAATACCAGTTGAAGGCCTGGCATTACGGCTTGCCCCCGACTGCGCCGATTCCCGAGCAAGCCGTTACCGTTTCCGGTGCGGACCTGAACGAAACCTTCAAACTGAATGCCAAGGCCACCCTGGCCAACTAGGAAATCTCCATGCGCTTGCGCAGCCTCGAAAGCCGTATCGTCATCCTGTTCCTCGTGCTGATTCTTGCGGTGCAACTTGCCGGCTTCGTGGCGATCCGCCAAGGCATTCGCGACAACGCCCGTGCTTCGATCCGCAGTGAACTGGAAATCAGCGAGCGGGTGTTCGGGCGGCTGCTTGATCAGTACGCGCAGAAGTTGACCCAGGGCGCACGCCTGCTGGCGGCGGATTACGGCTTCAAGTCGGCAATCGGCACCGACGACCGGGAAACGATCGCCTCGGCATTGTCGAACGCGCGCGACCGCATCGAAGCATCCCATGCGATCCTGATCGGGCTAGACCACAGCATCAAGGCTTCGACCACCGACAGCCTCGGCGGCAACCTCGAAAGCTCCATCCAGAAGCTGGTCGACAATGCGGAGCAGACCGGCGGCGCCAGCGGCATGGGCATCGTCGACGGCCACCCCTACCAGATCGTGGTAGTGCCGGTCAAAGCGCCGGTTACAGTGGGCTGGGTCGTGATGGCCTTCTCGATCGACAAGCGCCTTGCCGCCGACATGCGCGAGCTCACGTCCCTGCAGGTCTCCATCCTGACCAGCAACAAGAACGGAAACTGGCTTGTCGATGCAACTACCCTGCCCGGCAACGAGGCCTCGATGCTGCTCGGCGAATTGCGCGACATGCCCGCGAAAACCGGCTTCCTGCCGCAACTGTCCATCGGCGACAACGATTACAGTGCGCGCGTGCTGAAGCTGTCCGAAGATTCCGGCACCGGCGTGGTAGTCGTGCTGCAGCGCTCCATCAGTGAAGCGATCGCCCCCTACAATCGGCTCCAGCAATACCTGATCGTGCTGACTGCGATCGGCATCGTGGTCGCACTGGGCGGCAGCATCTTCATGGCCCGGCGCATCACCGGCCCGTTGCGCGATCTGGGCGAGACCGCGCGCCGCCTCGGCGCAGGCGACTACCAGGGCGAGATCGATACACGGAGGGACGACGAGATCGGCGAACTGTCGCGCGCCTTCGCCAGCATGCGCGACGGCATCTCCAAGCGCGAACTCGAGATCCGCAGGCTGGCTTACTGGGATACGCTGACCGACCTGCCGAACCGCGCACAGTTTGCCGCGCTGCTGGACGCTGCAATCAAGGAAGCGTCCGACAAGAACCAATCCTGCTTTGTGCTGATGATGGACCTGGACCGCTTCAAGAACGTCAATGACGTGCTGGGCCACAGCTTCGGCGATGCGCTGCTGCGCCAGGTAGCGGACCGCCTGCAGCATGAAATCTCGGACCGCGCGAACAAGATCGCGCGCCTGGGCGGCGACGAATTCGCCGTGCTGCTGCCGCACACGACGCTCGACGAAGCGAAACGCGTTGCGGCCCGCATCCTCAAATCGCTCGAAGTACCGATCTCGCTCGAAGAGCAGAATGTCGACCTCGGTGCGGGCGTCGGCATCGCCGGCTATCCTGAGCACGGCACCGACGTGCAATCGCTGCTCAGCCACGCGGAAGTGGCGATGTATGCAGCCAAGAACGGCGGCAACGAAGCGGTGGTCTACAATCCGGCGATCGACAAGAGCAGCCAGCAAAGCCTGTCGCTGCTGAGCGAACTGCGCCAGGCGGCGGAAAGGCATGAATTCCGTCTCTATGTGCAGCCCAAGGTCCAGCTTGCCACCGGCAAGGTGGTCGGGCTTGAAGCGCTGGTGCGCTGGGTGCATCCGGAGCGCGGCATGGTTTTCCCGGACCAGTTCATTCCCTTCGCCGAGCAGACCGGATTCATTCGCTCGATCACGCGCTGGGTGCTGGACCGTGCGGCTGCTCTGTGCGGCGAATTGGAAGCACAAGGTATCAAGCTGCGCATGTCGGTCAACCTGTCGACACGCGACCTGCTCGACCAGGAACTGCCGCAGAAATTCGCCGAGGTGCTGCAGCGTTACAGCGTCACTGCTTCTTCCTTCTGCCTGGAGATCACCGAAAGCGCCATCATGGATGACCCTGTGCGCGCGCAACAAACGCTGGAAGGCCTGCACGCAATGGGCGTCGACCTGTCCATCGACGACTTCGGTACCGGCTA
>DASVLM010000797.1:0-5734 GCA_036384875.1 Noviherbaspirillum sp. | reverse complement strand
ACTCTTGAACGCGAAATGCGGCTGGTTGCGCGCGCGAATCTGCTGGTAGCGCCTGTCCTCCGGCTGGCCGTGGTTGCGCCAGGCGATGTAGCCGGACAGGCGCAGCGACCACAGCGCAACGAGCAGCAGCAGCCACGCCGTGCGCGGCCGCTCTGCGCCGAGGGCATACGCGTAGACGCCTGCGCCCAGCAGGAAGAACATGCCCCAGGCAACGTCGACCACGCTGACGTCGCGCTTCGCGGTGGCCACGATCCAGGAGGCGAAGGCAAGCATCGCCATGACCAGCAGGGTCGCGAGGGCAGGTGTGGAAGTTGCGAAGGCAGCGGCCCACTGCATCATCATGTCACCTCTTCGCTTTCAATCCCGACGCTCGAACAGGTAGTGGCTGACCCACCACTGCTGCCCGCCGTCGTACCCGAACAGCTCCGCGCAAGACATGAAGAAGATGCGCCAGCGCATCCACCAGACCGGCGCTTGCGCCTTGCCATAGGTTTGTTCAAGGATGGGCATGATGCTGTTGCGTTGCGCATCCATGTTGGCCAGCCAGGCGTTGGAGGTTTTTTCGTAATGCCGGCCGTCCCAGCGCCAGCGGCGCAGCAGTCGCAGGTCGTCCTGGAAGCGCAGCGCGAGGTCGTCGCTGGGCATCATGCCGCCGGAAAAGAAATGCTCGCTCATCCAGTCGCTCGCATCGCGCGGTACGAAGGCATACGGTGTCGAACGGTGCACGAAGACATGCATGAAGAATTGCCCGCCGGGCTTCAGCCAGCCACGGATGCGCGCGAACAGTTCCGGCCAGTTGCGCATGTGCTCGCACATCTCTACCGAAACGACGCGGTCGAAGCGCCCCGGTGTGTCGAAGTCGTTCATGTCGCGCGTCAGCACCTGCAGGTTGGCAAGACCGCGCCGCGCAGCTTCCGATTCGATGAATGCCCGCTGCGAGTGCGAATTGGAGACCGCGGTGATGCGGCTGCGCGGATAGCGTTCCGCCATCCAGAGCGTCAGCGAACCCCAGCCGCAACCGAGTTCGAGGATGTCCTGCCCATCCGCGATGCCGGCGCGATCGCAGGTGGCCGCGAGCGCTGCTTCCTCGGCGGCATCGAGATCGGCCACGCCATCCGGCCAGTAGCAGCAACTGTATTTCCTGCGCTCGCCGAGCACCGCATCGAAGAACGCGGCGGGTACTTCGTAATGCTGCTCGTTGGCCTTTTCCGGCAGGGGCGCCAGCGGCGATTCCCGCATGGCGGCGGCGAATGTTTCGCTGGCTTCCATTGCAGCGGCGGCATCGTCCGCACGGATTTCGGCAAGCCGTGCTTTCAACAAGCGGCGTATGGCAGCCCGGACGACCGGATCGGGAACTAGGCCTTGTTCGACCCAATTGATGGCGAGGTTGGTGGCACTCTGCATGGCTCGATCTTGAAATGGTTGATGGACAAGGAAGAAAAAGCAGCACGCGGCGCTGCATCCCATCTGATACGCAGCGCGATGCCGATCGGATTCAACTGGCGGAGAAAAAACCTTGCTCATGTGAAGGATTGCCTGTTTGGCATTAACTCCACGCTCGCCGGTTGCCGCCGAATTGCGGTGCTTATGATGTCATCAAAATATTTTTCCTGCAGAACAGGGCTGCAAGCTGCGCAGGCGAAAAAAATGCCCGCAGCCGTTGCCGGTTGCGGGCAAGCCAACCCGGTTTCACAGAGTTGGTACCACGGGGTTCGGATGGTGCGGCGGTTCAGCGCAAGGAAAAGAATCCGCAGGCAGGTGTCGCCTGCGGACAAGCCAACCCTCTCAGTACAGGGAGGGGATGCGGAGAGAACCAGCCATATTGCGATTCAGGAAAGGACTCAGAACACGTGACGCATGCCGAGGTTCAGGCCGCGGTCGTTGCTGCCCCCCTCGATCGCGCTGCCGACCTTGTACGTCGCGCCGTTCTTGTTGTTGATGCGGGCATAGGCGGCGTAAAGCGTGGTGCGCTTGGACAGCATGTGGGTATAGCCGATCGCCAGCTGGTCGGCGTCGCGCGATACCGCAAGGCGATCGCTACGCTTGATGTAGGAAGCCATCAGTGCATCGGCGCCGAACGGCACGGTAGCGCCGATCATGTAATCGCGGGCGTCGACCGAATACACGCCGGCGGCATCGGTCTTGCTGACGGCATAGGCGCCGTGCAGCTTGAACGAGCTGAAGTCATACCTCGCGCCCAGCATGGTGTTGCGTGCACTGCCGTTCGACGTGCCGGCAGTGGTGCCGTTGTTTGTGCTCTGGGAAGCCAGCTTCACCCACAGCGGGCCCTTGATGTAGGCGGCAGAACCGGCCGCGTAACGCTTGGCAGCGGTATCCCCGGCGACTTCGCCGAAGCCGTAGGCGACACTGCCCTCGAAGCCGTTGATGTTCGGCGTGACGTACATGACATCGTTGTCGACCCGGCTGACGTAGCCTTGCATGAACACGTTTTGCAGGCGGCCCGCGAAGCCGTTGCCGAAGGGGTCGGCTCCGCCGACTGTCTCGTCGATCGGCGTGTACTGGCGACCCAGCTTGACCATGCCGAAGCCGCCGCCGACGCCGACGAACACTTGCCGGCCGAACAGCAAGCCGCCCTGGCCCAGGGTACCGGTATCGGCCTGGAAGCCGTTTTCCATCGTGAAGAACGCATTCATGCCGCCGCCGAGGTCTTCCGTTCCCCGGAAGCCGATGCGCGAGCCATTGGCGATGCCGCTGGTGAGCTTCAGGAGCGAGTCGCCCTGGCCACCGCTTTCATGGACGATGCCGAGATCGACGAGACCGTACATCGTGACGTTGGATTGAGCGAAGGCGGAACTCGATACGATTGCCGTTGCCGCAAGGGCGATTGCTGCTTTTTTCATTGCTGGATCTCCAGGATATGATGTTTTCTTTTCAATCCCGGCAAGACAAAAAAAGCTCTCGCCGGGTCGCTGGCTCCCTCCCTGCAGTGGTGCGCCGATGGCGCCCTGCGTCGGATCGGGGTGTGCACGGCGCAAGGCCGGGCACGTGAAGTACCTCGCGTACTTCATGCCACTGCGACAAGGCCCGGGGAGGGCACATGCGCAGCCGGTCGAGTTCGTATCGTGATGCTGTGTGCTGCTGTGTGGTCAGGCGCCGAGCAGGCTCCTGGCCAGGTTCACCAATACGGTGGCGTGGTCCGGTATCGGCGCCACTGCGCCATAACCGGTGGTCGACAATGCCGCCGCTACGTTGGCATAGCGCACTGCGTCTTCCAGTTCATCGCCGGCCACCAGGCGGGCGGCCAGCGTGCCGTCAAAGCAATCGCCGGCGCCGGTCGCATCCACCGGGCGCACGCGGAACGGCGGCACATGCTTGGCGGTGCGGCTGTCGCGTCGCCATACCCATGCACCGTCTGCGCCGCACTTCAGTACGACCTGGCGGGCGCCGCAGCGCGCGCACCAGTCGAACGCGGCTTCCAGGCTGTCGGTGTCGGCCAGCGCCAGTGCTTCGTCGAGGCTGGGCAGGAACACGTCCGCATGCGGAATCGTTGCTTCGATCACGGCGCGGGCACGCTCCATCGGCCATAGCCGCAGGCGCAGATTGGGGTCATAGGTGATGCGCGTTCCCGCTTCATGCGCGATGTTGATCGCGCTGAACACCGCATCGCATGCGCTGGCGCTGACCGCCTGGCTGATGCCGGACACATGCAGGATGTGGCTGCCCCGGATCAGGTCGGCGGGCAGCGTGGCGGATTGCATGCGGCTGGCGGCGGAGCCGGCGCGCAGGTAGTGGAACTCGTGGCCGTGTTCGCCGTGGGTCACGAAATACACGGCGGTGTGCGCATCCGGATCGGTCTGCACGGCGCTGGTGTCGATGCCTTCGGCTTGCCACAACGCGCGCAGCATGGCGCCGAAACGATCATCGCCGAGGCGGGTGTAGTAGGCGGTGCGTGCGCCCTGGCGCGCGGCAGCCACGGCAAAGTTGGAGGTGTCGCCGCCGAAGCCCTGGCGGTACAGCGCGGGCTCGGTTTCATTGAATTCGATCATCGGTTCGCCGATGGCGAGGATGTCGAAGTGCTTGTCAGTTGGCATGGCGGCTCCTCATGCGTCCAGGCGGCGCAGTGCCGCCGCAGTGCCGTGGGCGCGCAACGCGGTAAGGTGGCGCGTGAGGTTGCCGACGAAGCGGCGATCTGTCGGCAGGTCGCCGCCGAAGACTGCTTCGATGCGTAACGCGGCGGCAAGGGCAGCGGAGGTATCGGCGATAGATGCCGCGGCGCGCAATTGGTCGGCCAGCGGGTCCGGCGCGATCTCGTTCCGGCCGCCGAGGTAATGCAGCCATCCCGCTACCGCGAAGCAGACGCGGTCGCATGACGCATCTTCCGCCAGCCGCGCGCGGATGGTGCCGAGCAGGCGTTGCGGCAGCTTTTGCGAACCATCCATCGCGATCTGCTGCAGCTTGTGGCGCAGCGAGGGATTGCGGAATCGTTCCAGCAGTTCGGCGCGATAGGCGGGCAGGCCGGGGCGTTCGAGCGTCGGTTCGATCTCTCTAGCCATCATGGCTTCGACGAAGCCGCACAGCACGCTGTCGGACATTGCTTCGTCCACGGTGTCGTACCCGAGCAGCACGCCGAGATAGGCAAGCGTCGAATGGCTGCCGTTGAGCATGCGCAGCTTGGCGTGCTCGTAGGGTTTGGCGTCCTGCACCATCGTTGCGCCGGCGTCCTCCCAGCGCGGGCGCGGGCCGGCGAACTTGTCCTCGATCACCCACTGGCTGAAGCGTTCCGTCATCACCGGCCAGGCATCTTCCGCGCCGAGTTGTCCGGTAACGTGGGCACGGTCCGCATCGGTGGTCTTGGGTACGATGCGGTCGACCATGGAATTGGGGAAGGCGGCATATTCCGCGATCCAGCGTGCGAGCTGGCGGTCGATCTGCTGCGCGAACGCCAGCACCAGGCCGCGCGTGGTGTCGCCGTTCGACGGCAGGTTGTCGCAGGACTGCACGGTAAAGGCATCGATGCCTGCAGCGTGGCGCATCGCGAGTGCACGCACGATGAAGCCGATGGCCGAGCGTGGCGATTGCGGGCGAGCGAGGTCGTGCACGATGTCCGGATGCTGCAGGTTCAACGCGCCGCTTGCCGGATCATGGCAATAGCCTTTTTCCGTAACCGTCAGGCTGACGATGTGGCAGCGCGCATCCGCCATCGCTGCGAGCACCGCCTGCGGGTTTTCCGGTGCGACGAGCGAATCGACCAGCGCGCCGATCACGCGCAGTTGCTCGCCATGTGCATCGCGTACGGCGACGGTGTAGAGATGGTCCTGCGGTGCGAGTGCATCGCGGGTCTCGGGCGAACGCAGCGAGACGCCGACGATGCCCCAGCGCAGGTCGCCGCTTGCAATGACGCTGTCGGTATAGACCGCCTGGTGGGCGCGGTGGAAAGCGCCCAGGCCGAGGTGGACGATGCCGGGTTGCAGCGCGCCGCGGTCATAACGCGGGCCGAGCGCGCCCTTGCCCGCCGTGCCGGCGAGTGTGTTGTTGGAAAGTCGCATGGTTTGCCTCAGGTGTTTTGGGGATGCTCGCGCACGCGGGACACCAGTTGCGTCGGGCTGACGAAGCGCATCGTGATCAGCAGCCATATCAGGGTAACGACCATGTAGACCATCGCCATGGCGTCGATCGATTGCGGCGCGCGCACACCGGCGGCGAACACGGCGTAGTAGAGCGCCACCACGAGCGTCTGCGTATCGGAGCCTGCCGTCATGAAGGTCAGTTCGAA
>DASVLM010000796.1:0-2951 GCA_036384875.1 Noviherbaspirillum sp. | reverse complement strand
ACCCGCGTTACCACCTGCTTCACCGCCGGCAGCACCTGCTCCTGACGCACTGCGGGCATATGGGCAAGGAGAGGCGCGCACGCCCTCTCCTCGCCCGACAGGGAAAGAGAACAAGAGGAATTGCCATGAGAAGAGGCAAGCAGAAAGGTTCGCAAGTGATCGAATTCGCGCTGGCGCTGCCTTTCATGATCCTGATCATTTTTACCGTGCTGGACTTCGGGCTGCTGGCCTACAACAAGGCCATCATCACCAATGCCAGCCGGGAAGCGGCACGCCGGGGAACGATGCTGAGCGCCGCTGCCTGGGACACCGCAGCCATCGGCCAGATCGCCTGCGACTATGCGCGCAATGCCGTCATCACCGTCAGCAGCGGAACGCGCACCGCGACCTGCAGCGGTACCGCCGACCCGGTCGTCAACGTGACGCCCGCCACCGCGCCGGCATTCAACGATCCGGTCACCGTCAGCATTTCGTTTCCGATGAAGGGATTTTCCCTGGGCACCTGGTGGAACCTCGGCTCGGGCGCGAATACCGTCGGTTCGTCGTTCACGCTGACCGCCTCCACACAGATGCGCCATGAATAAGCAAGAAATCACTCGCCTACGCGAACGCGGCTCGATACTCGTGCTGTTTGCCGGACTCATCATCGTGCTGACCGGCTTCGCGGTGCTGGCGGTCGATATCGGCCGCATCTATATCGTCCGCAACGAATTGCAGAACGTGGCCGACGCGGCAGCGCTGGCCGGCGCCAACTGCCTCGACCGCCAGTCGCTGGCCGGATCGCTGACCGATTGCAGCGCCACCAAGGCCACGACGCTGAACTGGGCGCGAGCCAGCGCCAAGGCGGTCGACCAGCTCGGCCAGAACAGCGCCGACAACATTGCCGTCGCCACTACCGGCAGCGGCTACCAGATCGATGTCGGCTACTGGAACGTGCAGTCGAACGGCCCCTCGGGCGGCAGCTTTTCCACCACGTTCAGCCCGCTGACCAAGTTCGACAAGCCCGCGGTGAAAGTGACGGTGACCAAGGATGCGGGCAAGAACGGCGGACCGGTCACGATGCTGACCGCCGCCATGTTCGGCGGCTCGCATGTGCCGATGAGCGCCAACGCGGTGGCGGTGTTGTCCTCGCCCAGCAAGGTGCCGCCGGGCAGCGTCATCCCTTACGTCATCAACAAGTGCATGTACGACAAGTACTGGAATGCGGCAACGGGCACGCCGGTCATTTATACCGGCTCGCCACCCGATACCAACAAGCTATCGACGGTCGGCCAGCCGTGGGAACTCCTGATCGGCAGTTCCTATCACTACGGCGCTTGCGACTCGGGGCAATGGACCTCGTTCAATCTGGACGTCAACAGCCAGTCGGCCGTCGCCAACCTGATCGCCAGCGGCAACCCGACCTCGCTCGGCATCGGCGATATGACGTGGATAGAACCGGGCAGCAAGACCGCTTCCTTCAACGACCTCCGGGCAAAATACCCGGCAGGTGGCGACGTCACGCTCCTTGTCGTCGACACCGCCAGCCTCGCCTCCAAGGGAGAAGCGCCCATCGTGGCCTTCGCCGGTTTCCACATCACCGACGTCCAGGGCGGCAGCAAAAAATACGTGCAAGGCCATTTCCTGACCAACTACATCACGCCTGGCGCGGGCGGCATCGGCCCGTTCTACGGCACCTATACGCCGCCGCGCCTTGCGCACTGAGCCACTTCCAGGAGACATCGAATGAAGATCGCAGTCATCTCTCCCGACGCCCGCGCGCTGCAGGACATCGGCCTGGCGCTGGCCTCGCACGCGGTCACGCTGGCCGAAGGCGGGAAGGCGCGCATACGCACGTTCGCTGAACAGCAACAACCCGACCTGCTGCTGATCGACGGCCTGTGCGGCGAGCCCGACCTGCTGGCCCAGGTGGAATACGTCACCACGCATTTCCCCGCAATGGCGGTCATCCTGCTGTGCCCGGAGCGCGCACCCGATTTCCTGCTCGGCGCCATGCGCGCCGGCGTGCGCGAGGTGCTGCCTTCGCCCGCCACGCCGGCGATGCTGGAGGAAGCGGTGAACCGCATGGCCGCCAAGCTCGCCGGCCCGCAGGCGAGGGACGCCGGGAAGATCCTCGCCTTCATGTCGTGCAAGGGCGGCAGCGGCGCCACCTTCATCGCCACCAACCTGGGTTACCAGCTGGCCGAAAACAAGTCGGTATTGCTGATCGACCTGAACCTGCAGTTCGGCGATGCGCTCTCCTTCGTGCACGACGGCAAGCCGGCCTCGACGCTGGCCGATGTGGCGCGCGATATCGCCAGGCTCGACGCCACCTTCCTCAAAGCGAGCACCGTCAGGATCGCGCCCAACTACAGCATCCTCGCCGCGCCGGAAGACCCGTCGCAGGCAAGCGGAATCACACCCGAACACATCAATGCCATCCTCGACCTGGCGGCGACGCAATACGACTTCGTGCTGCTCGACATGCCGCGCATCCTCGACACGTTTTCGATCAAGGCGCTGGACCGCGCCAACCGCATCTATCCGGTGCTGCAGAACGGGCTGGCTTACCTGCGCAATGCCAGCAAGCTGCTGGCCGCCTTCAAGGGACTGGGCTATCCGCGGGACAAGATGGAACTGATCGTGAACCGCTTCGAGAAAGGCTGGGAAATCGGCCTCGACGATATCCGCCGCACGCTCGGACCGATCAGCCTGCGCACCGTGCCCAACTCCTTCAAAGAGGTAAGCACCTCGATCAACCATGGCAACCCGCTGGTCGAAATGGCGCGCACGAATGCAGTGACGAAGAACCTGGTCGAGCTGATGAGTTCGGTCAATCCGCAGCAGGAAGAAAACCGCGGCTTCTTCGGGCGCATGTTCAGGCGCGCCTGACGCACTCCCAACACGATGGAAAACGACATGTCCTTTCGAGAACGATTCAACGCACTCCCCTCGCAGTCTGTCGCGCGACC
>DASVLM010000795.1:0-2361 GCA_036384875.1 Noviherbaspirillum sp. | reverse complement strand
ACGCGGGTGCCGACGCGAAATTTGCGGCCATTTTGCGCGCTCGCTTCGCGCCAATAGCTCGCTATTGGCTTGGCGCGATCACCCAAACTGACTCGCAACTTTCGCGTCGTCATCCCGCGTTCCGATGAAATATTCGGGCTAACGCTGCAAGTGCAATGGAAGCAGGGCGTCATTAGCGAAGCGTAATGCGCGGTATGCGGCTATCGCCCGTGCAGGCTGCTTGCGTGGGCGCTTCAAGACGCAATTGGCGAACGCTTTGCGCCTTGGGGGGGGCGGCTCGATTGCGATTAGTGGCAATTTGCCACTGCGGCGGCGTAAGCCTGGGTGCAGCTATTGGTGTTGGTTCCATTGTGTGCGACCACGCAATCGGCATTGGCCTGCTGGGCTTGCTGCTGACATGCTTGATAGGACGCGCTGGGGCCGGACGAGCCGCCGCCGCCGCCGCCGCATGAGGTGATGGAAATGGCAATTGCGGTGGCGACCGCAGTTCCGAGCAGATATCGTTTCACGTAAGGTATCCCTGAGATGGTTTTAATTAAAGAAAGGCCGGCGATTCTAGCATGAGTTTTCGCCATTTCTCATGCAAAGCTTCGCCGCTGCGAGGTGCAATGGAAGTAAGGCGTCATTGGCGGAGCGTAATGCGCCGTATGTGGACTTCGCCCAGGCAGATCGCTCGCTTTGGCGACATGCGGCAACCGTGCATCGGTCCGCCTGTGTGGAATGCGTCCGGCGTAATACGCGGCGCTACGCAATCCGCGGATGCTTTGTTACCCCATGGCTCACCGCCACTATTCCGCTCACCCCCTTTTCGACGAGGCCGGGGCTTCATGCGCCCAACGGTATGACTTCACTTCGTCAGCCTTATCCTGAGTAACTAACTGTTTGAATTTATTGGGCTTTTACATGCATGCTGGTATTTTATCTATTCTTCTTTACAACAATAATGCAATTCTGTTATCCTCCGTCACACTCGGGAGTCACTGGTTTTTTTAGTGCCTGATGCTACGCGCTCCAAATCTGCCCGGCAGTCGAATGAAAGAAGGGGCCTTGATTCACTGACACTTTGCTGAGCACATCGGACGTGCCGGCGGCAACCGGCGTATCGGCGGTGGCCGAAGGAGCGGGGAATCACGGCGGGATCGCGCGTGTTTTCGCAGCAGGACTATACGTCGAAGGATTTGCGCCAACGGGCCAAACCGACGGCGAGACCAAGTTGAATGCCAACGGATTTCATCAACTGCACTATATTAGCGACAGAGATATCTCATGCGTTATAAGCTCCCAACTCGATTCGCACGTTATCAAACCGGGCTAGTCTCCGGCATTTTGATGAGCTTGTGTTTATGCCTGACTGCATGCTCAACCGCGCAAAATTCGAGTCAAACCGCCAATCAGAATTCAAAGGAAGCGATCATGGAAAATACCTCTTCTCAACGTGATGCAGACAGCAAGTTGACGGTCGTGCTGGTTACGCCGGATATGTTCTTCCGTCAGCGATTGGATGAAAAGGCATTGCTTTCGGCCGGCTGCAAATACGCCATTACGGATCAAGCCGTGGCCGATGCTTTCATGGCCAAGCTGAAAGCAGCCAAGCAGCGCGAAGACGGCAACATCGGCGCGCAGGATTTCGACGTGCGCTATAAGTTGACGTTCCACGGCAAGAACAGCGACCCCGCGATGGAGCGCATCCTGCTTGGCCCTTACCAGGGGGGCGCGGCAGGTGTGATGGCCGGTGCCGGCGACAGCGCTTATTCCAAGGGCGCTATTTTCGACGTGCAAATTTTCTCCGACATTATGCAACTCGTACGCACCCACGGCGGCTTGACCCAGCCGGTGCAGGAGTGCGACGGTTACATCCTCAACCATTACAAGTAAAAGCGACCACCTCGCGGAACCCGCGAGGCCTTCATACGTCACAAACCATCCATGGTAGGAGACATCCATGCCAACCAATTACACGGCTGCAGATTTCACTGTGCAAAACGCGACGGCGGAGGATACCGCGCAATTGAATCATGCGTTGGAATATTTGCAGCAAAGCCCCGATGCGCAGGAAATCCTCAAAGGCATGCACGACAAGGGTGTGAAAATCAGTATCATCCACGATGGCAATGATCACTACACCGATGGAAACAAGACCATTTACTGGGATCCGAAATCCGCGCTCACGGTCCAACCCAACGCAGGCGGGAAATCCACCGGCATGCAATCGCCGGCGCTTGGCCTTATCCATGAAGGCGCACATGCGACCGACCCCGATCTGGTCAAGCACGCCAGCGAGGCCAATGCCCAATACGAAAACAATGCCGAAAAATACGCCATCGACAAAGAAAACAAAATCGGCGCAACACTAGGCGAGCC
>DASVLM010000794.1:0-2403 GCA_036384875.1 Noviherbaspirillum sp. | reverse complement strand
CTCTTCTAGCATTCAATTTCAAGCAACATGATGGCGACTACTCATGCGTGGAATGCGTGGATTTTCCTGGAGCAAGCACGTATTGCAGGGAATACTCTTCCTGTCGATTCTTGCGCTCGTCGATGTCGCCGGCGCCCAGCCGCCATCGGAACGTGAACTTTCGCGTGGGGAATTGCTGTATTCCACGCACTGCATCGCTTGCCATACCACGCAAGTCCACTGGCGCGACCAACGCCTTGCTACCGACTGGCAAAGCCTGGCCCATCAGGTTGACCGCTGGCAGAGCAATACGCATCTGCAATGGAGCGCGGAGGACATCGCCGCCGTGACCCGCTACCTGAACGATCTCTACTATCGCTTTCCACCGGATAAGGGCGGCAGGAAAACGTCAATGGCCGAACCGAATCGGTAGCCTTCCCGTCCGTAGCCCATACCTCCCTGCTCAGGCACGCAGTTTGCGACTGTCATCGCATCCGGCCCTCGCGCGCTAGCGCGGCCCGGCATTGCGAACATTGCGAACATTGCGAACATCTACAGTGCAAGGAGACAGGATGTTGCGAAACCTGTTGGATACACGAGCCGGCACGCTTTCGCCGGCCACCGGCGTTGTCGATACGAAGAAACTGGAAGCAGAACTGCGGCACAGCCTGGAAGGCGAAGTGCGTTTCGATTCCGGCAGCCGCGCCCTGTATGCAACCGACGGCTCGAACTACCGGCAAGTGCCGATCGGCGTGGTGATTCCGCGCACCGTCGACGACGTCATCAACACCGTGCGGCTGTGCCATCGCTACGGCGCGCCGGTGCTGTCGCGCGGCGGCGGCACCAGCCTGTGCGGGCAATGCTGCAACGTCGCGGTGGTGATGGATTTTTCGAAATACCTGAACCGCGTGCTCGACATCGACACCTCGACGAAGACGGCACGCGTGCAGCCCGGCTGCGTGCTCGACGACCTGCGCCATGCAGCTGAAAAACAAGGCCTGACCTTCGCACCCGATCCGGCCACGCACAATCACAACACGCTGGGCGGCATGATCGGCAACAACTCCTGCGGCCCGCATTCGGTAATGGGCGGCGAGACAGTGCAGAACATCATCGAGCTCGAGGTGCTGACCTACGACGGCACGCGCATGACGCTCGGGCAAAAGAGCGAGGAAGAGCTGCAACATATCCTCGCCGGCAACGACAGGCAGGCGGAAATCTATCGCCGGCTGCTGGCCTTGCGCGACCAGTACGCCGGGCAGATCCGCGAACGCTTTCCTGCGATTCCGCGGCGCGTGTCCGGCTACAACCTGCCGGCGCTGCTGCCGGAACACGGCTTCAATCTCGCCCGCGCCGTGGTCGGCTCGGAAGGCAGTTGCGTGGTCGTGCTGGAAGCGAAAGTGCGCCTGCTCGACAACCCGGCTGCGCGCTCGCTGCTGGTGCTGGGCTACAAGGATGTCTACGAAGCCGGCGACCATGTGATGGAAATCATGGCGCACAAGCCGATCGCGCTCGAAGGCCTGGACGATCGCCTGATTGCCGACATGAAAGCGGTGCATTTGCATCCGCATAACCTCGAACTGCTGCCGCCGGGCCGCGGCTGGCTGTTGGTGGAATTCGGCGGCGCCAGCAAGGAAGATTCCGACAACCAGGCCAAGCAGTTGATGGACGCGCTCAAGCACGCGGACAACGCGCCGAGCATGAAGCTGTACGACGATCCGCCGGTGGAAAAGCAGATCTGGAAGGTGCGCGAATCCGGACTCGGCGCCACCGCGCACGTGCCGGACAAGCCGATTACCTGGGAAGGCTGGGAAGATTCTTCAGTGCCTCCCGAAAAACTCGGGCAATACCTGCGCGAATTGCGCAAGCTGTTTGACCGCTACGGCTATGGCTGCGACCTGTACGGCCACTTCGGCCAGGGTTGCGTGCATACGCGCATCGACTTCGATCTGGAAACGGCGGACGGCATCGCCAAGTTCCGGCAGTTCCTGCATGAAGCCGCGCATCTGGTCGTGAGCCTGGGCGGCTCGATTTCCGGCGAACATGGCGATGGGCAGTCGAAGGCGGAACTGCTTCCCATCATGTTCGGCGATGAGCTGATACGGGCGTTCGAGGAATTCAAGGCCATCTGGGATCCCGACTGGAAAATGAACCCCGGCAAGATCGTGCGTGCCTACCACGTTGACGAGAACCTGCGGATAGGCACGACCTACAACCCGCCGGTGCAGCCGGTGCACTTCCACTATCCGACTGACAACGGCAGCTTCCCGCGCACCGTATTGCGTTGCGTAGGCGTTGGCGAATGCCGCAAGAAGGAAGGCACGATGTGCCCGAGCTACATGGCGACGCGCGAAGAGATGCACTCGACGCGCGGCCGTGCCCGCCTGCTGTTCGAGATGCTGCGCGGCGAAGTCCTTGCCGGCG
>DASVLM010000793.1:0-1649 GCA_036384875.1 Noviherbaspirillum sp. | reverse complement strand
TGTTCGATCGCGTTTTTCCCGTCGTCCGGCGCAAGGTTGACTGCGCGTATCGCATCCAGCAGAAGCACCGCCTTGAATCCATGCTTGAGCGCATCGTGCACGGTATTGAGCACGCAGTAGTCCGTTGCCAGGCCGCCGATGAACAGCCGCTCCGATTTCAGGCCATGCAGTTGCGCCGCCAGATCCGTTTCCTGAAATCCGGAATAAGCATCCGCCTGCGGCGTGGTTGCCTTGGATACAACGATGGCGCAGGCCGGTAGCTGCAGCGCCGCCGGGAAAGCCGCGCCTTCCGAGCCGGCAATGCAATGCGCCGGCCAGATGCCGCCCCGCGCCGAGAACGAGCAATGGTCGGCGGGATGCCAGTCGCGCGTCGCGAAGACGGGCAAGGCCGCTCCCTGGAACAGTGCGATGTACCGGTTCAATACCGGGATCACTTCGTCGCCGCCGGCAACCGCCAGCTTGCCTCCGGGTAGGAAATCGTTCTGTACATCGACCAGCAACAGAGCATCCGTTGCGTTCAGGGTGATCGTTTCCATGACGGCTCCTTTCACGTCGACTGTCTCGTCAGGTATAGCACATTTCCTCGCCCGGACCGCCGCGCGATAAAGCGCCGCCTGCATCGTCGAGCCGCGATCGGCATGCTTTGACGAGAGTCAATGCAATGCAGGCGGCGAGGCGCGTACGCTGGACACATTCACCTTCTTCGGGCGGCCAGCGATGAGACATTCCAGCGAACGTGCATTGCTCACGGATTTCTACGAACTGACGATGCTGCAGGCTTACTTCCTGAACGGGATGAACGATACAGCCACCTTCGAATTCTTCGTGCGCCATCTGCCGCCCGCGCGCAACTTCCTGATGGCATGCGGCCTCGCCCAGGTCATCGAGTATCTCGACGGATTGCGATTCGATGAAGAAGACCAGGCGTGGCTGCAGGAAAGCGGCCAGTTCGATGCCGCCTTCCTCGATTCGCTGCGCGGCCTGCGCTTCACCGGCGACGTCGATGCGATGCCGGAAGGCACGGTATTCTTCGCAGACGAACCGGTGCTGCGCATCACCGCACCGCTGCGTGAAGCGCAACTCGTGGAAAGCCGCCTCATGAACCTGCTGCACTACCAGACGCTGGCCGCGTCCAAGGCAGCGCGCGTGGTGGAGGCGGCACGCGGGCGCCGCCTGGTCGATTTCGGGTTGCGGCGCGCGCATGGCGCCGAAGCCGCCATTCTCTCTGCGCGTGCAAGCCACATCGCGGGATTCGACGCGACCGCGACGGCGATTGCCGCGCCGCTGTTCGGCATACCGATCTCCGGCACGATGGCGCATTCCTTCATCCAGGCGCACGACAGCGAAACCGATGCCTTCGCCAGGTTTGCAAAAGTCTTTCCGGACAAGGCCACGCTGCTGATCGACACCTACGACACCGAAGCAGCGGCGCAGCAAGTGGTGCGGCTGGCGCAATGGTTGCAGGAGGAAGAGGGCATACGCATCAAGGCAGTGCGCATCGACAGCGGCGACCTCGGCGAACTGTCGCGCCGCGTGCGGCACATACTCGACGCAGGCGGCTGCGACGATCTCTCGATTTTCGTCAGCGGCAATCTCGACGAATTTGCAATACACGCCTTGATGGAGCAGGGTGCGCCGATCGACGGCTT
>DASVLM010000792.1:0-6518 GCA_036384875.1 Noviherbaspirillum sp. | reverse complement strand
AGTCCAGCGTGATGCTGGCCGCGTTGAGCACGCTCCCCAGCACGATGCCCAGGAGCGGAATCGCATAACGGGCGTCATACCAGGGCGAGGGACGTACGGCGGTCAATAATGCCAGCAGCACGGTGGCGACGCTCGCGCAGCCGACCATGACGGCGCTGATGCGGTAATTGCCGCCGTGAGCAAGCCGCTCCTTGGGCCGCACCGCGACTTCGCGCGCGGCTGCAGCAATCATGAGCATCACGGCCAGCGCGGTGCCGGCCACCGAAGCACTGGCAAACAACACACGCAGCACGAGGCCGACCAGCAACAGCTGGATTGTCATCCTGACGGCAGCGACGATAACCTGCCGGTGCACTCCCAAGCGCAATGCAATCGACAACCCGGCGTCGAGCACGATCAGGGCCGCAGCCGCGGACAGGTCCAACGCATCCAGGTGAATGGGATTCATGGTGAAGCAAACGCTCCGTTCTCGATATGCAATATGCGGCCGGCCAGGCGTTGCGCTTGCTCGTGAGAATGAGTAACGATGATCAATGACATGCCTTTCGCAAGGCATTTTTCCAGCATCGATTCGACAGCGATTACCGATGACGGATCGAGCGCCGCAGTCGGCTCATCCAGCAGGAGCACCTGCGGTCCGGCGGCGATGGAACGTATCAGCGCCATCCGCTGCCGCTCCCCGGTGGACAAGCGGCTGATTTCCGTTTGCAGAAGTTCGTTCTTCATGCCGAGTTCACGCAGCATGGCTTCGACAGACGACAACTGCGCCGGCGTGAAGTGCTCCTTCGCAGTCCGCTCCCACCAAGCCGGTTCGGCAGACTGGTAAACCACGCGCCGGCGCCAGGCGGTTCCTTTCATGGTGCTGCAGGCGGCGCCGTCCAGCATTACCTGTCCCTCGTGCGGGTCGAGGTCGGCCAGCATGCGCAGCAACACACTCTTTCCTGCACCGGACGGACCGCGTACGGCAAGGCACTCGCCGGCGGCGAGATCGAAAGTGAACGGACCGGCAAATCGTGACCGCAAGTCGCGGACCGAAAGCCTGGTGGCGGAGTGAATGTCTGACAAGGCGTTCACGGCGGAATCTTTTCAGGAATGCGGCATGGAAAGCACAAGCCGCAAGGATGAAAAGGATATCGCAGTTCGCGCGGGAAGGCGGGAAGGCGGCTTGCCTGGCCGGCCGGCATGCGTTACGCGAGCTGGCTGTACAGGGATACCGAGCGCGTCAATCGAACGAAGTCATCCAGCGGCGGAGTCGCCTTGCCTGAAAGCTTTGCCGCGTCGTCCCATATGCCGCTGGGGCGATGGCGCAACCAGTCTGCAATCGTATCGAGCGTCAGCATCATGGCAATCTTCAGATGAACTTCCTGCGCAGCCGCGACGAAACGAGGTCGATGACCGTTACCGTGATGACCACCATGATCAGCACTGCGCAAGTCTCGGCGTACTGGAAGCCGCGAATCACTTCCCACAGGATGACGCCGATGCCGCCCGCACCCACCATGCCGACCACGGTGGCCGAGCGCACGTTGGACTCGAAACGATAGAGCGCATAGGAAATCCACAGCGGCATCACCTGCGGCAACACACCGTAGACGATCTCTTCCAGCACATGCGCGCCGGTGGCGCGGATACCCTCGACCGGTTGCGGATCAATGGCCTCCACCGCCTCGGAAAACAGCTTGGACAGGATGCCGGTCGTGTGCACGAACAGTGCCAGCACGCCGGCGAAAGGGCCGAGCCCCACCGCCACCACAAACAGCATGGCAAACACCATTTCGTTGATGGCGCGCGCCGCGTCCATCAGCCTGCGCACCGGCTGGTGTATCCACCACGGCGTGATGTTCGACGAGCACAGCAGGCCGAAGGGAATCGCGAACAGGACCGCCAGCGCCGTGCCCCACAGGGCCACTTCCAACGTGACGATCATCTCTTCGACGTAGGTGCGCCAGTCATGGAAATCCGGCGGAAAGAAGCTCGCCGCGAAGGTCCCCATGTTGCCGGCGTCGTTCACCAGGTCGAGTGGACGGATGTCGGCGCCGCTCCAGGTAAGCGCCAGCAATGCCAGCAACACACCCCACGCAAGCTGGCGCCCCAGGTCGCGCGGCGGAGGCGGGGGAGGCGCGTGGTAAGGCGACGCCTGCCGTGCGGTGGACATGGTGTTCGGAGCGGCGGACATGTCAGTCTCAGGACTTGCTGACGTCGGCAAGCTTGCGCTCGATATCGGCGAGCTTGGCCTTCTTGTCATCGGCGTTCATGTTGTTGTCCGCTTCGAGCTTGGTCTTTTCCTTGAACAGTTCAAGCTGGCGGATCGGCTTCAACTGCGCATTGCTCGATTCCTCGAAGCCGCTGAAGGTCAGCTTGGCCATCAGCGCCTTCTCACGCGCGGCGTCCGGGCCGGCCTTGCCGTAGTGGACCAGGAAGTCCTTGATCTTTGTCTTCAGGTCTTGCGGCAGGTCCTTGCGCCATACGATCGGGTCGGCGGCGATCAATGGCGACTTCCATACCTGGCGCAATTGCTTGGCCACTTCCGGTTGGCGCGCTTCGATGCGGTCGAGCGTATCGGAGGCATGTACTGCGGCGTCCACCTGCTTGTTGGCCACGGCCATGATATTGGTTTCATGATTGGCGCTGCGAATCGTCTTGAAGGCGGTCTTCGGATCGAGGTGGTTTTGCGCAAAGATGTAGTAGCTCGGCACCAGGAAGCCGGAAGTGGAGTTCGGATCGCCGATGCCGAAGTTGATGTTCTTTGCGTTCTTCAGCACGTCGTCCAGCGTCTTGTACGGGCTGTCCTTGTGCACGCTCACCATGCTGTAGTAACCCTGCGAGCCGTCGGCATTGATGGTGTGTGCGAAGACTTCGCCGTTGGAGCGGTCAACCGCTTCCATTGCCGACTTGTTGCCCAGCCAGGCCACCTGCACCTTGTTGAAGCGCATGCCTTCGATGATGCCCGCGTAGTCGGACGCAAAGAAGGCATTGACCTTGATACCGAGCTTCTTGCTCATGTCTTCCAGCACCGGCTGCCAGTCCTGCTTCAGGTTTTGCGACGCTTCGGTGGAAATGAAACCGAAGTTGATGGTCTTGACGGCATCGTCGGCATGGACGGACGGCGTCGAGATGGCAATGGCGATGCTCGCTGCGAAGGAGAGCAAGAGCTTGTTGTGTTGCATGTCGGAACTCCTGGGTGGATGGAAACGGATGATCAGGCGGCTGCCGCGGCAAATGCCGGCAGTGCGTGCGCGGTGACCGGTGCAGGCGTCGACACCTGCGAAGGCGCAGCGGGTGCGAGGATGTCGTCGGCGTCCGCGCCGTAGAGGTCGCGCAGCATGACAGTGGTCAATGCACTGGAAGGGCCGTCGTAGACGACGCGGCCATGTCTCAATGCAACAGTGCGCGGGCAGAACCGCACCGCCATGTCGACCTGGTGCAGCGAGACGATGACTGTGGCGCCGTCGCGGCTGTTCAGGTCGGCCAGCGCCTGCATCACGCGGCGCGCAGATTCGGGGTCGAGCGAGGCGATAGGCTCGTCGGCAAGCACGACCCGCGCCTTCTGCACGATGGTGCGCGCAATCGCGGCACGCTGCTGCTGCCCGCCGGAGAGAGCGGAAGCGCGCTTGTAGGCATGGTCGACAATGCCGACGCGCGCCAGCGCTTCCAGCCCGCGTTCCTTTTCTTCGCGGGTGAAGCGTTGCAGGCAGCTGCGCCACAAAGGCATGCGGGCCAGCCCGCCGGACAACACATTGGTCAGCACGGGCAGACGGCCGACGAGGTTGAATTGCTGGAAGATGAAACCGATGTCCGCACGCAGTGCACGCACGTTGCGGTCGATGGCGCCGTTGCGCTGGATGAAGCGCTCGCCGACGCGGATATGATTGACTGAAGCATCTGCTGGCATCAGGCCGGAGATATGGCGCAGCAGGGTGGACTTGCCCGAGCCCGATGCACCGATCAGCGCCACCATTTCGCCGGGGCGAAAACTCAGGTCGATGCCGTCGAGCGCCTGGAAACCTCCCTTGAAGGTCTTGGACAAGCCCTTGATTTCTATCGTCATGGTAACCGCCGCTGGTGGTATGGGACGCGGCAAGTATCACGATGAAATATGTCAGGCGTATTAAGTTTTCATGACAATGCAATGAAAAGACACGCCTTGCGGGCGAACCACGGCGTTGCCGGAAACGGCGCCGCCAGCAACAAAGCCCGCCGGGGCGGGCAAACCACTCGGAAGCGGAGTGGAGACATCCCCCAAGGAGTCAGTGGATGATCTTTCCCAGGAAGTCCCTGGCGCGTTCGGAGCGCGGCGCGCCGAAGAATTCGTCCTTGCTGCAATCCTCAACGATATGGCCCTTGTCCATGAACACAATGCGGTTGGCGACGCGTTTCGCAAACCCCATCTCGTGGGTCACGACCATCATGGTCATGCCTTCCTGCGCGAGCTGGACCATGACATCCAATACTTCATTGATCATTTCCGGATCGAGCGCCGAGGTGGGTTCGTCGAACAGCATTGCGATCGGGTCCATGGCCAGCGCGCGGGCGATTGCCACGCGCTGCTGCTGGCCGCCGGACAACTGTCCGGGATACTTGCCCTTGTGCGCCAGCAGGCCGACGCGGTCAAGATATTTCAAGCCCTTGTCGATCGCTTCTTCTTTTGTGCGCTTCAATACCTTCACCTGCGCAATCGTCAGGTTGTCGGCGATACTCAGGTGCGGGAACAGCTCAAAATTCTGGAACACCATGCCGATGCGTGCACGCAGCTTCGACAGGTTGGTCTTGCTGTCATTGACCTGCACGCTTTCGACGACGATCTTCCCCTGCTGCACAGGTTCCAGTCCGTTGACGGTCTTGATCAATGTGGACTTGCCGGAACCGGAAGGCCCGCAGACCACCATCACGTCGCCCTTGTCTATTCTGGTCGTGCAATCGGTCAGTACCTGAAAGTGGCCGTACCATTTGCTGATGTTTTCTATCTCGATCACTGGGTTGCTCCTTGAATTGATTTCCGGAATTGCGTTGGCGGCTCAGCGGATGATTGCCATCTTGGTATTCAGTCGCCTGACCAGCATCGACAGCGCGAAGCAGGCGATGAAATACACAACCGCCACGAATGAATACATTTCCACCAACCGGCCGTCGCGCTGCGCGATCTTGGCAGCCGCGCCGACGAAATCGGTAATCGACAGCACATACACCAGCGACACGTCCTGGAACAGCACGATGGTTTGCGTCAGCAGCACCGGGATCATGTTGCGAAAGGCTTGCGGCAACACCACATTGCCCATCGTTTGCCAGTAGTTCATGCCCAGCGCCTGCCCCGCCCAGACCTGGCCGCGCGGAATCGACTGGATGCCGGCGCGCATGATCTCGCAGTAATACGCCGCCTCGAACAGCACGAAAGTCACCAGCGAGGAGGTGAACGGGCCGACACGAAGCGGTTCTTTCGAGCCGATGATCCAGGCGCCGATCAGCGGCACCAGGAAGTAGAGCCAGAAAATCACCAGCACCAGCGGAATCGAACGGATGAAATTGACGTAGGCACCGGCGATGCGGCCGATCGGTCCACCGGCCAGCCGCATCATGGCAAGCGCGGTGCCGAGTGCGATGCCGCCTGCCATGGCAAGGAAGGTCAGTTCCAGCGTGAATGTCATGCCTGTCTCGAACAGGTAGACCCACGAGCGCTCGATGATGTCGAAATCGAAATTCATGCCTGTTTCCCTCCTGTGCTGGAGCTGCCCAGCATGCCGGGCACGCGCAGTCGTTGCTCGATGAAGCGCATCAGCATGGCGATTGCCGCATTGACTGCAAGGTAGAGCAGCGTCGCCATGGTGAAGGCTTCGAACACCTGGAATGAAAACTCCTGCATGGAACGCGTCCTTGCCGTCAGTTCGACCAGGCCGATGGTAAGTGCAACGGCACTGTTCTTGACGATGTTGATGAACTCATTCGTGAGCGGCGGTATGACGATGCGGAATGCCATCGGCAGCAGCACCAGGCGATAGGTCTGCGGCAAAGTCAGTCCCAGCGCCAGCCCTGCCATGCGCTGGCCGCGCGGCAGGGTCTGTATGCCGGACGTGACCTGTACCGCCACCCGCGAAGAGGTATAGAAACCCAACGACAGCACCGCGGTGACAAAGGAGGCGTCCGGCAGCGACTTGAGCCAGTCGCCGATTGCCGCAGGCAGCAACTCGGGGACGACGAAATACCAGAGGAACATCTGCACCAGCAGCGGAATGTTGCGGAACAGTTCCACATACGCATTGCCGAACAGGAGAGCCTTGCGGTTCGGCAGCGTGCGCAACGTGCCGACGACAAATCCCAACGCAAGAGCCATCGTCCATGCGAGCAGGGTTGTCGCCAGGGTCCAGCCCAGCCCGTAGAACAAGGTGGCGAAATAAGTGCCGGAACCTTCTGGTGACGCTTCCCAGAAGATCCGCCAGTTCCAGTGGTAATTCATGTTCTTCTCGTCCCCGTGAATGGAATGATTATTTGTAGGAAAGCGGATCGCCGGAATCGCTAGGTTTAGC
>DASVLM010000791.1:0-10288 GCA_036384875.1 Noviherbaspirillum sp. | reverse complement strand
TTCATCGCGTCGACAGATCCGGGAATGGTATTGACTCCCACACCGCCGCCCGGCGTGAACCCTCTGCACGACCGCGCGATGGCCGGTTTTCGCGGCACGGGCATTACGGTGAACGCAAAGGGCACGGAAGAACTGTCTGCCATCGTGACGGTTCCGAGCACCGGCTGGTTCGTCGTCGCGCGCATGCCGACGGCGGAAGCTTTCCGTCCGCTGGAGATGATGCGCCGCTTCAGCACGGGCGCATCGTTGATCATCTATGTGGTGGTGTTCTGCATTCTGTTTGTGTCCTTGTCCGCCATTTTGCGTCCGATGATGGAGGCGGCGCGTGCCATACGCCGCATGGCAGACGGCAAGACAGTTCTGGCGCCCTTGCCGGTGGCGCGGGATGATGAAGTGGGCAACCTGGTGACTGGATTCAATTATCTGGTTGACAAGTTGCGCGTGGAAGAGGCGGCGCGCAGGGCGAGCGAGGCGCAGCTGGAGTTTCTTGCGCATCACGATTCGTTGACCGGCCTGTTTAACCGGGCGATGCTGGAAGACCATCTGCAGCAGGCGCTGGCGCGCGGCGAACGCAGCGGGCAACAGCTTGCCTTGCTGTTTTGCGACCTCGATGGTTTCAAGGCGATCAACGACGAGTTCGGCCACGAGACCGGTGACGCAGTCTTGCGGCAGGTGGCGCAGCGGCTGTGCATCGGCCGGCGCCGTACCGATACCGTGGCGCGTTTGGGCGGGGACGAGTTCATCATCCTGCTCGCCGACCTCGGCGATGCGCGTGTCGCGGCACAGAGCGTGGCCGAGCAATGCCTCGCTGCCGTCGCCGAACCGATCGAACACGGCGGCAGGAAACTCACCATCGGCATGTCGATCGGCATCGCAGTGCATGACGGCACTGCAGTTGCACCTTCCTACCTGATGTCGAAAGCGGATATCGCGATGTACCGCGCCAAGCGTGCCGGCAAGGGCAGCTATTTCTTCATCGACGACGATGGCGCCGGCGATGCGCCTGCACGCGCCGCCGTTGCAACGTCGGAACTGCTGGAGCGCTCGAAGCAGGACGAGGGCGCCTGACCCTGCCTCCTGCTTCAAGCCCGCGACTACTACCAAAGAACTACCTGCCTTAACCCTTCGTGCCGACTCCCATTTTCGGGATGTCCCCATAGAATGGTTCCATCCACCATTCCCGGGAGTGACGATGTTAAGCGATCGGTTTGGCCGGTCCATCGATTACCTGCGGCTGTCGGTGACCGACCGCTGCGACCTGCGTTGCACGTATTGCATGCCCAAGGGCTTCAAGGGTTTCGAGGAGCCGGAACACTGGCTCACGTTCGATGAGATCGAACGCCTGCTCGGCGTGTTCGCGCGCCTCGGCACCTCGCGCATCCGCCTGACCGGCGGCGAGCCGCTGCTGCGCCGTAACCTGCCTGAGCTGGCGGGCCGCATCGCGCGCCTGCCCGGCATACGCGACCTTTCTCTTTCGACCAATGCCACCCGGCTGAACCGTCATGCGCAGGCGCTGAAAGAAGCCGGCGTCTCCCGCATCAATGTCAGTCTCGATTCGCTCGACCGCGAATGCATGGAGAAAATCACCGGACGCGACAGCCTGCCGCAGATCATGGAAGGCATCATGGCAGGCAAGGCCGCCGGCTTCGACCCTGTGAAGATCAACATGGTGGCGATGCGCGGCGTGAACGAAGATGAAATCGACGCCATGGCGGCATTCTGCATCGAGCAGGGTTTCATCCTGCGCCTGATCGAAACCATGCCCATGGGCGCCACGGCCCGCGATTCCGGCTTCCTCGACCTCGGCCCGATCCAGGCAAGGCTGCGCGAGAAGTTCGGGCTGGTGCCGCAGGCAGCGGAACTCGGCGGCGGGCCGGCGCGTTACCTGTCCACGCCGGACGGTCGCGCGAGCGTGGGCTTCATCACGCCGATGTCGCAACACTTTTGCGCAACCTGCAACCGCGTCCGGCTCTCGGTGGACGGCACGCTCTACCTGTGCCTCGGGCAGGAAGAGAAGTTCGAGTTCCGGCCCTTGCTGCGCGCCGGGGTATCGGATGCGGAGCTTGAAGCGGCCATTCGCGCCGCGATTGAATTGAAACCACAGCGTCATGAATTCCGTGAACGTCCGGAGAAGATCGTCCGCTTCATGTCGCAAACGGGAGGTTGAGATGGAAGATGTCAACGATTGATGAGGCGCAAGACTGAACGGGCACGCGGCTTGCATAAAGGCAGGCCGAACGCGGCGCAACCGAAGAGTGCGTCGTCCTTCCGCCAACGGGCGGAGGGACGGCCTTCCCACAACCGGGAACAGGGTGCCGAACTCCCGGATTCAGGAATGACGCTCAACTCCATATTGCCCACCTGGCAACGCCTGTCCACGAAAATCGTGACGGTGCTGCTCGGCTTTCTTGTCGTGGCGCTGATTGCCATCGGCGCCGCACTTTATCTGTCGTGGCAGCTCGAGGGCAGCTCGGCGGCGATCAATGAAACCGGCAGCGTGCGCATGCAGACCTACCGGCTGACGCTGCTGGTCTCGCGCTTCATCCACGAAGGCGGCGACGCTCAAGGCCGCGCCGAGGTAATGCGCCAGGTCGGCTTGATCGATAACACTTTCGCCACTGTGCGGCACGGCGATCCGCAACGGCCCTTGCTGCTGCCGCCCTCCGACGACATCCAGGATGCATTCGACCACACCGAACGGTCCTGGCGCTCGACGCTGCGCCCCATGGCCATTGCGCTGGTGGAAGGCGATGTGACGGTAGACAAGCGCATCCCGTTCTACGCGAAGGCCGACGAGTTCGTTTCGAACGTGAACGACCTGGTCCACCTGATCGAACACGACAGCGAGCTGCGCACTGCCTGGCTGCGCTCGTCGCAGCTTGCGCTGGTGGCGCTGGCGCTCGGCGGCACCGTGCTGGTGATCTACCTGATGTTCCTGCTCATCGTCGAACCGGTGTCGCGCTTGCAGGTCGGCATCCAGCGCATGACGGGCAAGGACTTCACGGTGCGCCTGCCGGTGGAAACGCGCGACGAGTTCGGCCAGCTGGCCGGCAGCTTCAATCGCATGGCGGACCGCCTGCAGGATTTGTACGGCAGCCTGGAGGAGCGCGTGCGCAGCAAGACCGCCGCGCTGGCGGACCAGAACCGCGAACTGGCCCTGTTATACGACAGCGCTTCGTTCCTGCAGCGGCCGCAGACGGTGGATGAAATGTGTGTCGGCTTCTTCGATCGCATCGCTGAATACTTCCATGCCGATGGCGGCTCGGTGCGTGTGCTCGACGAACGTCGCGGTACGCTGCACATGGTCGTGCATCGGGGCATATCCAACGAGCTGGTACAGCACGAGCAATGCCTGAAAGTCGGCGATTGCCTGTGCGGCGAAGCGGTGGAAAAGAAAATCGCAGTCGTGCACGACTTGCGACGGATGGACCGCGACATGGGCCTGCGCTGCCATCGCGAAGGGTTCGCCACCGTATCGGTATTCCACATCTGCGCGCACGAGCAGCATCTTGGTTTCTTCAACCTGCACTTCCGCGCGGCGCGCAGCTTTACCGAGCGCGAGCAGGCATTGCTGGAAACACTCGGCCAGCTGCTCGGCATCGCCATCGAGAACCAGCGCCTCGCCTCGCGCGAACGCGAAATGGCAATCTCGGAAGAGCCCAACCTCGTTGCGCGCGACCTGCACGACAGCATCGCGCAGGGCCTGAACTTCCTGAACCTGCAGGTGCAGATGCTCGACGACTCGCTGCGCAGCGGCAAGGTGGACGAAGCTGTGGACATCGTGCCGGCATTGCGCGCAGGCGTGAAGGAAAGCTATGAAGACGTGCGCGAGCTGCTGTTGAACTACCGCAGCAAGCTGGCGGAAGATGATCTCGCCGGTGCCTTGCGGATCACGGTCGAGAAGTTCAAGCGGCAGACCGGCCTGCAGGTCGATCTTTCCATCGAAGGCAGCGGCGTGCCGTTCGACCGCGAGCAGCAACTGCAGATGCTGTTCATCGTGCAGGAAGCGCTTTCCAACATCCGCAAGCATGCAAACGCCGGCAAGGTGGAAGTGCGCATGGTCGACGGTCGCGATTTCAAGCTGTCGATCCGCGACGATGGCGTCGGCTTCGACGCGGATACGCTGATGGCGAAAGGCGAGAGCCACGTGGGCATCAACATCATGCACGAGCGCGCGCAGCGCATCCATGCAACGCTCGATGTGCAATCCGGAAACGGCAAGGGCACGGCCATCGTGGTGCAATTACCGCAACGCCATCGGCGCGCGGCTTGAGGAGAGAACACTTGGGCACTAACGAAAAACCAATCAGCATCCTGCTCGTGGACGACCATACGCTGTTTCGCAGCGGCATACGTTCGCTGTTACAGCGGTATCCGGAGTTTGCGGTAGTCGGCGAAGCGTCCGATGGCGTCGAAGGCATCAAGCGCGCGAAGCAGCTGCAGCCCGACGTGGTCCTGCTCGACCTCAACATGCCGGGCATGTCAGGACTCGAAACCCTGCAACTGCTGCTGCAGGATTGCCCGGATGTCGCGGTCATGATGCTGACGGTATCGGAAGAAGCGGAGGACCTCACCGCCGCGCTGCAGGCCGGCGCAAAGGGCTACCTCATCAAGAATATCGAAGCGGATTTCCTGGTGCGCGCAATCAAGCGGGCGGCCGCCGGCGAGTCGGTGCTGGCGGAATCGATGACGAGCAAATTGGTTGCGCAACTGCAAGGCGGCCCGGCGAAAGCCGTGGAGCCGTCGGAGCTGGACAAGCTCACGCCGCGCGAAAAGGAAATCCTCGCCTGCCTCGCCAGGGGCGACAGCAACAAGATCATCGCCCGTACCCTCGATGTGGCAGAGAGCACGGTGAAGATCCATGTGCAGAACATCCTCAAGAAGCTGAACTTGTCGAGCCGGGTGCAGGCCGCGGTGTTTGCGGTGGAGCACAGGCTGGCTGCGCCTGAAAAGCTCTAAAGGCTTCGATATCGACCAACGTTGATCAGGTGCGGTGGTCCGATTCTGCCAGGATGGCATTGACGTGGCTGACTGCATTGGCCATCAGCTTTAACATGCGAACCACCTCCCGGTCTTTCATGCGGTGCATGGGGTATCGCGACCAGACTTGCATGGTCCGGTTACTATGAATAAATCCGACGGTGACTTGATGCGCTGAAGGAAAATAACTGTTCAGTTGCATCACTCGCAGCAGGTGTTCGGCGCCGATTTGTGCAACAAGCGGCGCGCAGTTTCCAATCATGACGAGATTGCCTTTCGGATCGGGAAACAGGTTCAATTCGAGCGTACTGTCAATACGGACTCGGTACGCCTGCCGGCGTTCATCCATGGCAGGTTTCTGGCCGGTCAGCGCAAAAACTGCCGCCATGATGCGATCGAAGTCGCTTATCGTGGCTGCAGCTGATTGCGGGGCGCGCGCGCGGCGTAAGGAAATCGATGCTGGGTTCATGCTGTCCCCGTCCCGGCTATGGTTTCGATGCTGGTTGCCGGTATTTGCGGAGACGCGAGGTCCAGCAATTTTGCATTGCGGCGCGGTTGGAATCGAGCGATCAATTCATCAACCTGATTGCCCGGCGAATTTCTACGTGCTTCCACCAGGAAGTTATCGAACGCGTTTTGTTGACCGCCCTGGAGTTGTTCGCGAAACGTTTGCATGATCACATCAAGGTCCCGCATGTTATCCCGTGTGCTGATCAAAGCGGCCCGCACTACGTCGCGGAGACCGACCTTGCGCAGCGTTGCCGTGAGGCCGGGTGTGGATTGCATTTCAGCGTGCATCCGGTTGATCCATCCCGTCATCGAGGTGCAGGCAACCTTGTAGGCCTCAAGCTGGCCCTGAAGCAGTTGATTCCCGCTGAAATCCATCTGCCTCGCGGCGGCCAGCGCTCCAAGGAACGGCATCTTTTCAATCGCCTTGATTGCCGGATGAATATCGAACCGGGGGCGAGTCCATTTTCTTTCCCGATTCAATGCGGTGCGTTCAGGGCGGGTACGCTTCCAAATGTCATATGCCCATCGTATTTTTTCGGTGCGCTCGAAATATGCCGGAGGAATGCGAGGAGTGATTATTTGATGGGTTTCGCTGTTTCGATACACGCGGGCCGGGTTCGCCGGCACGCAAAGTCCGAACCAGCGTTCTTCGAAGAGTCCTTCCTTGTATAGCAGCTTCACCATCTTTCGCTCGATTTCCTCTTCGATGCGAATAACCTTGGACTGAAATTTTTCACGATCGGCGGGACTGAGTCGGTCAACGTCAACTTGCGCATAATGGCCGACACTCTGCTCACGCATGACGCGGTCGACGAACTTGCTGCGTATCCGTGCCTGCAGCATGAACGGCTCCTGCAGGGCGCGTTCCAAGCCATGTGTGCCAAGACCGATCCGTGCATTTATGTCGGCACGTACCTCGTCGATAACAGCCATGTTCAAGCCATTGTCTGGGTCGGAACCGAGCACGACAGGTAATTCCGCTTCCGTATGGTCCAGATGGTTATATGTTGAATGGTCATGGCGGCATGCCATCGGGTACAACTGGTGTGCGTCCACCGCCCAAAGCATGGGTGCAGCGTCTTCGGGAAAAGTGGTGACGTGGTAATCATCCTCGCTTTCGCGGGAATTCATCTCGTCGAAAGGTAACGGCATATCGTCGTCAATCGCCGCCACAACCCATTCATGATCGTGCTCAGGATCCTCCATCATGCTTACCTGCACACGCTCAGCCTGCAGGTGAATTCCCAAGGATCGCAAGTGTTCGCTATCGAGTGAAAGTGCCAAAAATTCGATGAAATTGCTTGTTTCTCCGCAATTGCCAGTGCGCAGTACGGCTGTTGAAAACCCGACATCCACGTTTCGCTTTAGCGCGTCCCGGCCCAACGCGATTTTTGCAAGGTTTAACCCGCGGGCCGCAAACATCTCAGGCTTTTTGGTGGCAGAACCGCCGCCCTTGGTGAGTTCCAGGCGCGCGAGCCAGCTTATGAGTTCCGTCAGCCTTGCCAATTCAAAATGGCGGGGTTCGATATCGATCATTTCGAACTGAACGTTATACGTCGGGTTGTTTGTGACCAGGCGATTCGGAAATGGCAGGCAGGCGCCGATTTCCTGGTTCCACTGTTGCAAGCGCTGGCGATGCACGGCCCGATCTTCATGGGTGACAGGTCTGTCGACGCGACCTTGAACAGAGTCCAGATACGATCGCAAAGGATCAGGCGCTACCGCCGGGGGCATTGGGAAGGCAAAGAACTTCATGGACAATGAGTGAATTATTTGTGTTTGTCGGAGCGTGGCGATTGAACAAGGCGCAGGCAATCAGGTGCGCGGTGGTGCACGCTGTTGTCATTTTTGCCATGGTTATACGTATGTGGTTGCTCCGCCAACATAGTTCCATCATGGGAAGCAGTTGTTTACACAGGCTGAACCAAGCCTTGGCTTGCGGGCGTATCAGCTATAGGCGCTGATGTCGGGACATGGCTGAAACAAGCGCCGGTTTGCGGTCGACGCTCGATTGCAGCAAGGCAAGAAGGGGCGGGATGCCATGCAGCTATGGCAATCCCGAAGATAGAGATACGTTACTTCAGCTGCAGCACCCGCCGCAGCAGCTTCCTCCGCCGCCGTTGCCGCTGAGGTCGACGGCGCGCGCGCCGATGATGCCGTAGCCGGCTTTCTTCAATGTGGCAACCAGCTCTTGCCGGCTGGTGCGGCTCTCGTCGAAATCCACGACTGCCTTGTGGCAGGAAAGGTTGACGTCGACCTTGTCGACGCCGGGAAGGGATTGCAGCGCGCGGGTAACGTTGCCGGCGCAATCGTCGGATTGCATGCCGGTGATTTTCAGGGTTTCTTGCATGATGCGGGCCTTGCAGGTTGTGAATGTCCGGCCGATGCTACCGGAGCAGGCCGCTTGCCTTGAATGATCGAGATCAATTTTTCGCGCAAGCAAAGGCGCACAGCGGCCACAACTATTGCTCCTTTATTTTGTCTAATGACATTTATTGCCGGAATTTCTTGTGGCAAGGAGGCCTATCGTGCCGAGCAAGGACCATCCCGCCGGAGTGCCGATGCGCACGCCGGCGCCAATCGATGATGTGAATGCCGAAGACGCTGTCCTGATCCTTACCGGCCAGAACCGCCTGCTGGAAATGATTGCGCTCGGTGCACCGCTGGAAGAAGTGCTGGAGCAAATCGTCCTGCTGATCGAATCGCTGACGCCGGACATGCTGGGTTCGGTGCTGCTGCTCGACAAGGATGGCATTCACGTGCGACATGGCGCGGCGCCGCACCTGCCGAAGGAATATGTGCGGGCCATCGACGGCCAGCCGATCGGCCCGCGTGCGGGTTCGTGCGGCACCGCGATGTACACCGGCAAGTCTGTCATCGTCAGCGACATTCAGCTCGATCCGCTGTGGGTAAACTATCGGTCGGTGGCCACTCAGCACAAGTTGCGAGCATGCTGGTCGACGCCTATCCTGTCGTCGCAGGGAAAGATCCTCGGGTCTTTTGCGATGTATTACGTCGAACCTCGCACGCCGCGCAGCGAGGACCTGCGCATCGCTGAAATGGCATCGCACCTTGCCGGCATCGCGATCGAACGCAGGGATAACGAGGAACGCATAAGGCATCTTGCACACCACGATGTGCTGACCGGATTGCCCAACCGTTCGATGCTGGAAGAAACGCTGACGCATGCGCTTGCGCATGCCGCGCGCAGCAAGCGGCAGGTTGCGGTGCTCTTCATCGATCTCGACAACTTCAAGCGCATCAACGATTCGCTGGGCCACCATGTCGGCGATCGCCTGCTGCATGCCGTCGCGCGCCGACTGTGCGGCTGCCTGCGCAAGGACGACATGCTGGCGCGCCTGGGCGGCGACGAGTTCGTGATTGCGGCAATTGCGCTGCGCAACTCGGATGAGGCTGCCTTGATCGCTGCCAAGGCATTGAAGGCGCTGGAAATGCCGTTCGATATCGACGGGCAGATACTGCATACCGGCGGCAGCATCGGCATCAGCCTGTATCCGGAAGACGGGACGAATGTCGAGACGCTGATGCGCGCGGCGGACGGGGCGATGTATCACGCCAAGGAAAACGGGCGCGGCAACTACCGGTTCTTCACGCAAGACCTGAACGCTGCGATCCAGCGGCGGCTGACGCTCGAAAACCAGTTGCGCTGCGCGCTGGCGCACGGACAGCTGGTGCTGCACTACCAGCCGCAGGTGGACATGCATGACCGCCGCATCCTCAGTGCAGAAGCCTTGCTGCGATGGCGGCATGGCGAGCGCGGGATAGTGCTGCCGGACCAGTTCATTTCGCTGGCTGAAGAGACGGGCCTGATCGTGCAGATCGGGGAATGGGTATTGCGCGAAGCCTGCTCGCAGCTCGCACACTGGCGCGCGAGCGGGCGCGCAGACATGACCGTATCCGTGAACCTGTCCGCACGCCAGATTCTCCAGCGCGATTTCCCCGACCGCATTGCGCAAATATTGCGCGAAACGAAGGTGCCGCCGGACGCACTGGACCTGGAGATCACCGAGTCCATGCTGATGGAGCAGAGCGAGCAGAACATGAGGACCCTGACGCACTTGAGCGAGATGGGCATCCAGCTATCGGTCGATGATTTCGGCGTCGGCTATTCCAGCCTGTCTTACCTGAAACGCTTTCCCATCCATGCCTTGAAAATCGACCGCTCCTTCGTCAGCGGCATCGGCTCGGACCAGAATGACATGGCAATCACCGGTGCCATCGTGGACATGGCGCGGGCGCTGCACCTCGACGTCATCGCAGAGGGCGTGGAAACCGTGGAGCAGGCGAATTACCTGGAATCGCTGGGATGCCGTTCGGCGCAGGGCTATTTCTATGGCGTGCCGCGCGACGCGCAAGCGTTTTCACAATTGCTGCACCAATGAAAACGGCCGCGAACAGCAAGCGTTCGCGGCCGAAAAAGAAGCTGCAAATGTGGATCAGTGCGCCATCAGCACCGGCACGGTCATCGATTCCAATACGGTGCGCGAGACGCCGCCGAGCAGGATTTCACGGAAGCGCGAGTGGCCGTAGCAGCCCATGACGATCAGGTCGGATGCGAGGTCGGTGGCGGCCGACAGCAGCGAATTGCCGATGTCGATGTTGGTGTGCTTGTGCACCACGTTCACCTTCACATTCTGGCGAGCGAGGTAGAGCGCGATGTCTGCACCCGGCTGTTCGCCGTGCGCGTCGCCCTGTGCGTCGGCATTGAAGACGACCACGTCCACCACATCCGCACGGCGCAGCAGCGGAATCGCGGCAGTGACAGCGCGCGTGGAAC
>DASVLM010000790.1:0-2548 GCA_036384875.1 Noviherbaspirillum sp. | reverse complement strand
CCGGATGCATCACCAGCGCGTCTGGCTTTGCATAAGCGAGTTTTTTCTGGTCGAGGCCGAAATAATGGAAATATTCGGAACTCGACGGCACGAACGAGCCGCTCATCCGTTCGCGTTGCAGGCGGAGCATCATCACGATATCGGCGCCGTCCAGTCCCTCGCGCATGTCGCGGGCAACCTCGACGCCCATGCGCTCGATACCCGGCGGCAGCAGCGTGGAGGGCGCGACGACGCGCACGCGCGCGCCCATGGCGTTGAGCAGGATGATGTTGGAGCGCGCGACGCGCGAATGCAGCACGTCGCCGCAGATCGCGACCAGAAGCCCCTCGAGCCGGCCCTTGTTGCGGCGGATGGTCAGCGCATCGAGCAGCGCCTGGGTCGGATGCTCGTGAGCGCCGTCGCCCGCATTGATCACGGAACCGTCGACCTTGCGCGCCAGGAGTTCGACCGCGCCGGAGGCGTGATGCCGCACCACCAGGATATCCGGATGCATGGCGTTCAGCGTCACCGCGGTATCCATCAATGTTTCGCCCTTGCGCATCGAGGATGACGACACCGACATGTTCATGACGTCGGCGCCGAGCCGTTTTCCCGCAATCTCGAACGAGGATTGGGTGCGGGTCGAGGCCTCGAAGAACAGGTTGACCTGGGTTCTGCCGCGCAGCGAGGTGCGCTTCTTGTCGATCTGGCGGTTGAGCTCGACATATTCCTCGGAAAGGTCGAGCAGGCCGGTAATATCGGCAGCGGAAAGGCCCTCGATGCCCAGCAGATGCCGGTGCCCAAGGACGAAGGACGATTTGGATACAGATGTCATTAAAGCCAGAGCTATAGGCGCGGACGGATGGCGGGGCAAGTACGAAAGGGGCGTCAGTGAGTTATCCCCGTCTCTGTCGGTATGCACGGTAAAGGCCGGGATGCGGCATTCGTTCAATTTCCGGCTGATGGAACAGGCGTCTCGATCGAGGAGCTGCCGCCAGGACCCGGCAAGGGTCTATGAAAGGGTCTGTGAACTATTCGCGCCGATCCCGGCACTTTTCGCTGCCAGGCGAAGGCTGGCCGGCCTATGATTTTCGCCACGGCGCGCGCCCCTGATTCCGATTCCGTCGCAAGGTTTCACCCGTGAGGGAGGCCCAATGACCCAACCTTCATTGACCCAGCCTTCGTTTGCGACCCATGAAGTGTTCAACCAGTCACCGCCATTTGAAGATGTCGATCTGTTCGCACTGGACCGGCCGCTAAAGGAGGCGGTGGCTGCCAATGGCGGCGCCGCAGCGGAAACGGAACTGTCCGACTTTGGCCGGCACTGGGGCTCGGCAGCCATGGCCGAGCGTGGCCGCGTCGCCAATGAGAACACACCAAAGCTGCGGACCTTCGATGCGCGCGGCAACCGCCGCGACGTAGTCGAGTTTCATCCCGCCTATCACGAGCTGATGGCGCACAGCGCCCATGCCGGCGTGCACAATTCGACCTGGGACGCGAAAGGCGCGCCGGCGGGAGATGCGGCGGAAGTGATCCGCGCCGCGCGGTTCTACATGGCGGCGCAAGTCGAGACCGGTCATCTCTGTCCGATCACCATGACGCGTGCCTCGGTGGGCGCTTTGGCGTCGCAGCCGGATCTGCTTGCGCAGGTGATGCCGGTGATCGCGACGCGCTCCTATGATCCGGCCTTCGCGCCCTGGCCGACCAAGCGCGGCATGACGCTCGGCATGGGCATGACGGAGAAACAGGGCGGCACCGATGTGCGCGCCAACATGACCCGCGCTGTCAGCGACGGCGATGCCTACCGCATCATCGGCCATAAATGGTTCATGTCGGCGCCGATGTGCGATGCGTTTCTGGTGCTGGCGCAGGCCGAGGGCGGCCTGACCTGCTTCTTCATGCCGCGCTTTGCGCCCGATGGATCGGTCAATGCGCTGCATTTTCAGCGATTGAAGGACAAGCTCGGCAACCGTTCCAACGCGTCTTCGGAAGTCGAGTTCGAGAACGCTTATGCCTTGCGCGTCGGCGAGGAGGGCAAGGGCATCCGCACCATCATCCAGATGGTGCAATTGACGCGGCAGGATTGCGCCACCGCCTCGGTCGGCCTGATGCGTTCGGGACTGGCGCATGCGCTGCATCATGCCCGATACCGCAGCGTCTTCCTGAAGCATCTCGCCGACCAGCCGCTGATGCAGGCGGTGTTGTCGGACATGGCGCTGCATGTCGAGGCGTCGGTGGCGCTGGTGATGCGGCTGTGCCGCTCATTCGACCGCGCGCCGCAGGATGCAAGCGAGGCCGCCTATATGCGGCTGCTGACGCCGGCGATCAAATACTGGACCTGCAAGAGCGCCCCGGGCTTCCTCTACGAGGCGATGGAGTGCCTTGGCGGCAACGGCTATGTCGAGGATGGCATTCTGGCACGGCACTACCGGGAATCCCCCGTCAACGCGATCTGGGAGGGCTCAGGCAATGTGATGTGCCTCGACGTGCTGCGCGCTCTCTCCCGCGAAGCCGAGGCCGCGACGGCAATTCTGCAACGGCTCGCCGAGGGAACCCAGGACTTGCCGGG
>DASVLM010000789.1:0-3733 GCA_036384875.1 Noviherbaspirillum sp. | reverse complement strand
TCATCAACGGAGACGCATAATGTCTTTTCTTCTCTCGCTATCGAGGCTCATTGACACGATCAATGAAAAGATCGGAAACGGGATCAGCTGGGCGCTATTGCTATCGGTGCTGATCTGCACCGGCAACGCCCTGGTTCGCTACACCTTCAACACCAGCTCGAACGCATGGCTTGAAATCCAGTGGTACCTGTTCTCGTCGATGTTCCTGCTTGCGGCATCGCAGACGCTTCGCCGCAACGAACATGTCCGCATCGACGTGATCGCAGGCAGGTTTTCCAAACGCACCCAGGTGTGGATCGACCTCTTCGGGTTCCTTGTTTTCCTGCTGCCGATGGCGACGATCATCCTCTACTACGCTGTGCCGTACGTGATCGTTTCCTTCCAGGAGCAAGAGGTGTCCAGCAATGCCGGTGGGCTGATCGTGTGGCCCGCCAAGATCCTGATCCCGATCGGCTTCCTGCAACTGACCCTGCAGGGCATTTCCGAGCTGATCAAGCGCATCGGCTACCTGCAAGGCAAGGTCGATGCAAGCGAGTTCGAGAAGCACTCGGCCACGCCGGAAGAAGAAATCGAGGCGATCAAAGCCGCCAACAAACTTAACTGATCGTCCGGAGACACTTCAATGGAGCAATTCCTGATTGCAAACATGGCGCCGATCATGTTCGGCGCCCTCATCGTATTCCTGCTATCCGGCTTCCCGGTAGCATTTTCGTTGGCAGCCAACGGCTTGTTCTTCGGCTTGATGGGCATTGAATTCGGCCTTCTCAAACCCGAACTGCTGCAGGCGCTGCCGAACCGGCTGTTCGGCATCATGGGCAACGACACGCTGCTCGCGATTCCGTTCTTCACCTTCATGGGCCTTGTGCTCGAGCGCTCCGGCATGGCGGAAGATTTGCTCGATACTATCGGCCAGCTGTTCGGGCCTATCCGCGGGGGCGTCGCCTATGCGGTGATTTTCGTCGGCGCGTTGCTCGCTGCAACTACCGGCGTGGTCGCGGCATCGGTGATTTCCATGGGTCTGATCTCGCTGCCCGTCATGCTGCGCTACGGCTATGACAAGAGGATTGCTTCCGGCGTAATTGCGGCGTCGGGCACGCTCGCCCAAATCATTCCACCGTCGCTGGTGCTGATCGTGATGGCCGACCGGCTTGGACGTTCCGTCGGCGACATGTACAAGGCCGCATTCGTTCCGGGCCTGCTGCTGACAGTAATGTACGCCGGCTACGTGCTGGCCATGTCGATTTTCAAGCCGCATTCGGTGCCGGCGCTTCCACCGGAAGCACGCAACCTGCGCGAACCGAACGGCAAGAGCGGCGTGGTATCGCTCCTCGTGCTGATCGCCGTCGCCGTGGGTGCGTCTTATGGTTTCGCATCCTGGTACGGTGGTTCGCATCCCAAAGCCCCCTCGGATGAGGTGGGCATCTTTGCAGCTGCATTCGGCATCATCGGCTCATTCGTTCTGGCGGCAGTCAACCGCAAGCTCAAGATCGGCCTGCTGTCGCGCATGGCGGAAAAAGTTGTGTTCGTGTTGATCCCGCCGCTGGCACTGATCTTCCTCGTGCTCGGCACCATCTTCGTCGGCATCGCCACGCCGACCGAAGGCGGCGGCATGGGTGCGTTCGGTGCGCTGATGCTCGCCATCATGAACCGCCGCTTGAGCTTCGACCTGCTCAAGCAGGCAATGGGATCCACCACGCGCCTGTCCTGCTTCGTGGTCTTCATCCTGATCGGCTCCTCGGTGTTCTCGCTCGTATTCCGCGGCGTCAACGGCGACTTGTGGGTCGAACACCTCCTGACCTCGCTGCCCGGCGGCACCACCGGTTTCCTGATCGTGGTGAACATCATGTTCTTCGCGCTGGCCTTCTTCCTCGATTTCTTCGAGCTGGCCTTCATCCTGGTGCCGCTGGTTGGCCCGGTCGCGGACAAGCTGGGCATCGACCTGATCTGGTTTGGCGTGCTACTCGGGGTGAACATGCAGACATCCTTCATGCATCCCCCGTTCGGATTCGCGTTGTTCTACCTGCGCTCCGTCGCACCGAAAGAGGTCAAGACCTCCGACATCTACTGGGGCGCAGTGCCCTTCGTACTGGTACAGGTGATCATGGTCACGCTGATCATTCTGTTCCCGCGCATCGTGTCGATTTCCGAAAAGACCGACATGAAGGAGCAGCTCGAACTGAAGATCGATGTTCCTTCCGACCAAAACGCCGAACCGCCTCAAATCAATCTCCCCGGCAACGATGAGAGCAAGGATGGCGAACCGCAGTTGAACTTCTCGACCGACGGCGACAAGAAGTAGAGGCTTTCAGACCCCCTACAAGCCCCGCCCGGCACGCCGCGCGGGGCTTTTTGTTTGCCATCCCCTCATCGACACGAAGCGTCGCATTGCGGGCCGATCACTTCCTCGGCCAAGGTTACCTCCCCCGCGATTGCCAGCTTGCCGCTTTAGCGGTTCTCGGCGGTAGAAAAAAATACTGTGCCGATAGTTCGATTTTAAAAAGACGCTCTTGCCCAGAAGTTGCGGTGCATGCGACTTGCCACGGAAATTGAACAATAAAAAAACCCCGCGAGGCTTGCGCGTCGCGGGGCTGCGGTGATGAGATTCTCTTACCGGCGGCCGATCATGTAATTCTGAATCGGCGCTTCAGCCACGGAGAACCATTGGTTTTCATCCTGGCGGAATCGCTTCCACGGTTCGTAGATTTTCTTGAACTTGGCGTTCTTTGCTGCCTCCTCATCCATCACTTCATTCGCGGCCTTCCAGCACGCATCCATGATTTCCTTGTTGAAGCTGCGCAGCTTCACGCCGTTCTTCAGGAGACGAGCCAAAGCCGCCGGGTTGCGCGCATCGTATTCGGCCTGCATGACAACATGGGCCTCATAACTTGCTGCCTCAACCGCCGCCTGGTATTCCTTGGGCAGCTTCTCCCACTCTTTCATACCCACATAGAACGACAACTGCGGACCTGCTTCCCACCAACCAGGCGTGTAATAGAACGGCGCAACCTTGTAGAATCCGAGCTTCTCGTCGTCATAAGGACCAACCCACTCCGCCGCGTCAATCGTGCCTTTTTCCAGCGCAGGGTAAATGTCGCCGCCGGCGATCTGCTGCGGAACCAGTCCGAGCTTCTGCATCACACGGCCGGCAAAACCGCCGATGCGCATCTTCAGGCCGTTCAAATCCTTGACCGATTTGACCTCCTTGCGAAACCAGCCGCCCATCTGCGTGCCGGTATTCCCGCCGAGGAAGTTGACGATGCCGTAGTCCGCAAAGAACTCCCGCAGCAAGGCCTTGCCTCCACCCTGATCGAACCACGCCGTCTGCTGGCGTGAATTCAGGCCGAACGGCACCGCGCAGTCGAAGGCAAACGTCGGGTCCTTGCCGAAGTAGTAGTAGGAAGCCGAGTGTCCCATCTCGACGGTACCAGCCTGCACTGCGTCCATGACCTGCAGCGCCGGTACGATTTCGCCCCCAGCGAAGACACGGATGTTGAATTTACCGCCGGTCAGCGCAGATACGCGCTTGGAAAAGGTTTCAGCGGCGCCGAAGATCGTGTCGAGCGATTTCGGAAAGCTGGAAGCGAGACGCCAATTGATGGTCGGTTGGGATTGCGCGAGTGCCGGAACAGCAATGGCACCGACAGAGGCACCTACGGTTGCTTTTTTGAGGAAGGAACGACGTTCCATTTGGTCTCCTTGTTGGAAGGCGATACTTGCAAGCTTTTTGAGTAGC
>DASVLM010000788.1:0-7125 GCA_036384875.1 Noviherbaspirillum sp. | reverse complement strand
GCATTACTGTCTGGACCTTGATGCACAAGCGCGAAGCGCCGACGGTCAAGGCACCCTTCGATCTTGTCGGCCTTATCCTCATGGTAGTTGGCATCGGCAGTCTTCAGCTCATGCTGGAGATCGGCAAGGATTATGATTGGTTCGCATCCCCCTTCATTACCGCGCTGGGCGTCACGGCACTGGTGACACTGACCTTCTTCATTGCCTGGGTGCTGACATCCAATCACCCTATCGTAGAACTGCAGCTTTTCCGGGACAAGAATTTCCGTTACGGCGTCATACTGCTGTCGGTGGGCTTCATGACCTACTTCGGCACCGTGGTAATCGTCCCGCTGTGGCTGCAATTGGTGATGGGTTATACCTCGTCGCAAGCAGGCGCAGCGATGGCGCCCATTGGTATCTTTACGCTGATTCTCTCGCCCGTTATCGGCCGCAACATTGGCAAGCTGAATCTACGTGCGCTGGCCACATTTGCCTTCCTGGTGATGGGCGGGGTATCGCTTTGGAATACTCAGATGTCACTAGACGTGACGTTCTGGGACATCGTGACACCGCGCCTGATTCAAGGTATTGGCATGGCGTGTTTCTTCCTTCCCGTACAATCACTAATGCTGTCGAACATTACCCCCGATCACATGGCGGCTGCGTCCGGCCTTTCCAATTTCCTGCGTACGCTAGGAGCCGCGATAGGTACCGCCGTCAGCGTTACTTCATGGGAGCATCTTGCAACGAGCCATCACGCGCGGCTCGCGGAGAACATTTCTTCGTACTCGCCGGCAAGCAATAGCTACTTGGCGACGCTGCAGGCTGGCGGCATGTCAATGGAACAGGCTTACGGTGTTATTGAACGGGTCGTAAGCGCGCAAGGTTTTATGCTGGCAACGAACGAATTCTTCCTGTATTGCGCTGTTGCATTTCTATCCCTCACCGCTCTTGTGTGGCTAACCAAGCCGAAAAAAATGGCAAGTGCGCCAATGGGACATTGAACCTGTATGGAGTATTGAGTCAAATAGCAGGCTATTGGCGCCGAAGCACTCAGGCGTAAAATGAAAAAAGGCCGGGAAATCCCGGCCTTTTTTTAAGCAGTCGCGAATTACGCGTGTTCGCCAAGTACCGAAACGGTAACTTCGACGACAACGTCGGTGTGCAGAGCAACCGAAACCGGATGATCGCCAACGGTCTTCAATGGGCCTTGCGGCATGCGAATCTGTGCCTTCTCAACCGGGAAGCCTTGCTTGGTCACTGCTTCAGCGATGTCAGCATTAGTCACCGAGCCGAACAGGCGGCCATCAACGCCAGCCTTCTGAGCAACCTGAACAGTCAGGCCGTTCAGCTTTTCGCCTTGAGCTTGAGCGGCAACCAGTTTCTCTGCAGCGATCTTTTCCAGTTCGGCGCGCTTGGCTTCGAATTCAGCAACAGCAGTTTCCGTCGCACGACGTGCCTTGCGTTGCGGGATCAGGAAGTTGCGAGCGTAACCATCCTTGACCTTGACAACATCGCCGAGATTACCCAAGTTGACGACTTTTTCCAACAGAATGACTTGCATGTTTTTCTCCTATTCTTCAGTCGCCGATTACGCGTTGTGCAGATCGGTGTACGGCAGCAGCGCGAGATAACGTGCGCGCTTGATCGCTGTATCAACCTGACGCTGGTAGTGAGCCTTGGTACCCGTCAGGCGTGCCGGCATGATCTTGCCGTTTTCCTGGACAAAGTCCTTCAGGGTATCAACGTCCTTGTAATCCACTTGTTCAACGCCGGCTGCAGTGAAGCGGCAGAACTTCTTGCGCTTGAACAGCGGGTTTTGCTGCTGGCGCTTTTGCTTGAGTTTGCTCTTGTCGAATTTTTTACCGAATGCCATGTTTGGCTCCTGTATCTCTAATGATCTTCTGTAAGTGCCTCGAAACCAGTGATATGGAAGACGAGGCTTTTGCTATTGCGATTCTTGCGTGCCAGGAATCCAGTGAACAGGAACATTTCCCCTAATTCAGCCTGGTTGACTTTTCCGGAAATCTCGCCTGCTGCAATTGCGGCGATCTCTAGATCAACCTGACGGGGAATTCCTGCCTCAATCTGCTCCGAACTGTGCTGCAATTTTGCCGCGACGATCGGAATGCCTGCCGGTGTGTAGCGCATCGCCTCACGTTCGGCAATGCAAGCTGCTACCTGAAGCTGGTTCACACTCCCTGGCGTCGGCAATTACGCAGCGGATGCCTCGGCGCGCTGGCTCTTTGCAGCGTCTTCCTTCTGCACTGCCTTCATCATCGGCGACGGGCCGGTTTCGGCTTTCTTCATCTTGACGGTCAGATGGCGAAGGACAGCATCGTTGAACTTGAAGCCGGTTTCGATTTCGGCCAGAGTTTCACTGTCGCACTCGATGTTCATGCAAACGTAGTGAGCCTTGGCGAGCTTCTGAATCATGTAGGCCATCTGGCGGCGGCCCCAATCCTCGACACGGTGCACCTTGCCATTGCGGGAAGTGACGATGCCCTTGTACCGCTCGATCATTGCGGGCACCTGCTCGCTTTGATCCGGATGAACGATAAATACGATTTCGTAATGACGCATGTAATCTCCTTTGGACGGATGAATCAAACGCCCACCCCGGCGTCAAGACGGGTGTGGGAAGAGGTAAGCCCGCGATTATAGCCCGGACAGATGGAAAATCCAATACTTTCAAGCCCTTAAGCGTGAGGGCCGGAAAAATTATCGCCACCCCTTGCATTGCGCCATGGACTGTATAAAAATACAGGCTGTCTATATAAACAGCGCCCGCAGGCGCACGGGATTCCGTCATGATCAAATTGACCGCGCGGCAGGAACAAATTCTGAATCTCATCCGGGAAGCAATTGAAAATACAGGCTTCCCCCCGACCCGCGCAGAAATTGCGGCCGAACTGGGCTTCCGTTCCGCCAATGCAGCAGAGGAGCATCTGCAGGCCCTTGCCCGGAAAGGAGCGATCGAGATTGCACCCGGCACATCGCGGGGAATCCGCTTGCTGAATATGGGCGACGGCAATGTGGCGCGTACAATCACACGACAGTTGGCGTTGCCACATCCCGCTCTTATGCAACTCAGTCTGCCGCTGGTAGGGCGAGTTGCTGCCGGCTCACCGATTCTTGCGCAGGAACATATCGAAGCCAGTTACAACGTCGACGCGGCGCTGTTTTCTGCCAAACCCGATTTCCTGCTGAAAGTACGTGGCATGTCGATGCGCGATGCCGGCATCCTGGATGGAGACCTGCTTGCCGTAAAAAAAGCGGACAGCGCGAGGAACGGGCAGATTGTAGTTGCCCGTCTGGGCGACGAGGTAACCGTCAAACGCTACAAAAAGTCCGGCTCATTCATCGAACTGCTTCCAGAAAACCCAGAGTTCAAGCCAATCCGCGTCGAGAACAACCAGGAAGAATTTGCCTTGGAGGGCTTGGCCGTCGGCCTGTTGCGAGCGTGGGGCTGAACTGTGGAACGATGAGCCATGCCCCCAAGGGATGAGTTCGATTGCTCGGCTGATATTCGCTGCCCTATGGCAAATCGACAGCAGAGTCCTTCACCGTTGCGATTTTTTTAACATTTGCCGAGCAATGCCACGCAAAATATTGACTTCTTCCGTTTCAAGCTGAGTACGTGAGAAGAGGCGTTTCAATCTCGACATCAGCTTTTTGGGATTATCCGGATCAAGAAATTCGATCGCTACCAATGCCTCTTCAAGGTGTGTGTACATGCCGTCGATCTGCGTTACAGAAGCCGCTTCACCCTGAAAGCCGATGGCCGTCGGCCTGATCCCATCCCCCTGCTCCGCCAATCGCGCTTCATACGCCAGCACCTGCACTGCCTGGGCCAAGTTCAAGGATGAATAATCCGAATTTGCTGGGATATTGATAAGGACATTACATTTCTCGATGACTTCATTCGGCAGGCCGTAACGCTCGCTGCCGAAGACCAGAGCGGTTTTCAACCCGCCGTTGGCAGCCAACTTCCCCGCAAGTTCTCGTGGCGTCACAATGGGCGGGGAATACTCCCTTAGACGAGCACTCAAGGCTGCCGCAAAATTGCAACCATCCAGCGCCTCTTCGATTGAAGCGACCACACGTGCTTTTCCAAGGACATCCAGCGCTCCACTGGCAAAAGCCACCGCCTCCTCCTGCTGCACCGCATCCGGGAAGCGTGGATTGACCAGCACGAGCTCAGAAAACCCCATGGTTTTCATGGCCCGTGCAGCGGCACCGATGTTGCCAGGATGACTAGTCCCAACGAGGACAAATCGAAGGCGCTCGAAAAGAGAAGTACTGGTTTGAGGCTGGTTCATTTAAAATAGCGGCATTCTGCGGTACGAAGCAGGCAAATTGCCTGCCTGGCTATCCGCATCGCTCATTAATTTCGAATACAGGCGGTCCCGTGCGCGGTAGCGACGGCACCGCCATTTTAACGGAACCTCCTATGCATCCCATGCTGAATACGGCGGTCAAGGCCGCGCGCCGCGCCGGCACTGTCATCAACCGCGCCACTTTCGACATCGACCGTATCAAGGTCTCTGAAAAGGGACACAACGATTTCGTTACCGAAGTCGACAAGGCCGCCGAGCAGGCGATCATCGAAGTTCTGAAAACCGCTTATCCGGACCACGCCATTCTGGCCGAGGAATCTGGTCCCTCTTCCAATCTGCACGATGAGAATGAAAACGTCTGGATCATCGATCCAATCGACGGCACAACGAATTTCATCCACGGCTTTCCGCAGTATTGCGTCTCGATCGCGCTCCAACAGCGCGGCCAGATCACACAAGCGGTAGTCTATGACCCTACCCGCAATGACCTCTTCACCGCAACGAAGGGCGCTGGCGCGTACCTGAACGAAAAACGCATCCGTGTCAGTCGCCGTGACAAGATGGCAGAAGCCCTGATCGGTACCGGCTTTCCTTTCCGTGATACCGATCAGCTTGACGAGTACATGAAGATGTTCCGCATCATGACCGAGCGCTGCGCCGGATTGCGCCGCCCCGGTGCCGCTGCGCTCGACCTTGCTTATGTAGCATGCGGTCGCCTCGACGGCTTTTTCGAGAAGGGCCTGCAGACCTGGGACATGGCGGCGGGATCACTGCTGGTTACCGAAGCAGGCGGCATAGTCGGCAATTTCGCCGGCGAGTCGGACTACCTCTACAAAGGCAATGTCCTTGCAGGTACGCCAAAGATCTTCGCCCAAATGGTTGCCTTGCTCTCCCAGTTTTCCAAGTAATTCCCCTCTCGGAATTCCCGAGCTGTTTTCCAACGCCTGCCGGCGCAATTGCCGGCAGGCAGCCATCCCTGAATATCTCCATGTTATTTTCCGAACTCGGCTTGTCCGAAGAAATCGTCCGCGCTGTTACCGAGCAGGGCTACACCTCGCCCACCCCCATCCAGACTCAGGCCATCCCGGCCGTGCTGGCCGGCGGCGACCTGCTGGCCGGCGCACAAACCGGTACAGGCAAGACGGCCGGCTTCACCTTGCCGCTCCTGCAACGTCTTAACCGTCCGGGTGCCAAGCCCGCCAGCGGCATCCGCTATATACGTGCATTGATCCTTACGCCAACCCGCGAGCTCGCTGCTCAGGTCGAGGAAAGCGTCCGTATCTACGGCAAGTACCTGAAACTGACTTCTGCAGTCATTTTTGGCGGCGTCAGCATCAATCCGCAAATCGAACTGCTGAGAAAAGGTGTCGACATCCTGGTCGCCACTCCTGGTCGCCTGCTCGACCATATGCAGCAAGGCACCGTCGACTTGTCCAAAATCGAAGTGCTGGTTCTCGACGAAGCGGACCGCATGCTGGATATGGGTTTCATCCGTGATATCCGGCGCGTGCTGGCCGCCCTGCCGCCGAAGCGCCAGAACCTGCTGTTCTCCGCCACTTTCTCCGACGAGATCAAGGCCCTCGCTGACGGCTTGCTGAATTCCCCGGCCATGATCGAGGTCGCTCGCCGCAACTCGACCGTCGAAGTAATCAGCCAAAAAATCCATCCGGTGGACCGAAATCGCAAGCATCCGCTGCTCGCCCATCTCATCAAGTCGGAAAACTGGTTCCAGGTATTGGTCTTTACCCGGACCAAGCACGGCGCAAACAAGCTCGTCGAACAGCTTGGCAAGGACGGCATCAGCGCCATGGCGATTCATGGCAACAAAAGCCAATCCGCGCGCACCAAGGCGCTGGCCGAATTCAAGTCGGGCGCATTGCAGGTCTTGGTCGCTACCGACATCGCGGCGCGCGGTATCGATATCGACCAGTTGCCACATGTCGTCAATTACGACCTTCCGAATGTCCCCGAAGATTATGTGCACCGCATCGGTCGCACAGGTCGTGCCGGCGCGACAGGCGAAGCGGTCTCGTTGGTCTGCGTTGACGAGCACGACATGCTCAGGGGAATAGAAAAGCTGATCAAGCGCAGCATTCCGCGAGAAGTGATCGCGGGTTTTGAACCGGACCCGAATGCCAAGCCGCAGCCGATACAACTGCGCAGCGGAGACCGTCGGCCGCAGCAGCAGGCCAAGCGAAAGCCGCAGGCTGGCACTCAGCAAGGACGGCCTCGCAATGAAGCTGCGTCACCCGCATCAACGGCCAAACCGCGCAACGGCAGGCGTCCCGCAGCGCGTCCACAAGCGCTGAAGCCCGGGAACTGAAGTCGAGTGATGGGGCGAGTTGGGCATAGGGAGAAAGACGCGGCACCTTCTGCGTTTTGCCCGCTTGATTGGCCCCGACTTTCAAGTTTCGATCCAATTCCCCATTAAAATGGCGGATTGCGCGTGCGCACTTGCCGCATGCAAAGCCGGATGGAAATGGGAATGGATTTGAAAGCCGTCGTACTGCAGGACAAAACATCGAACGACCAGCAGATGGAAGAACTGCTGGCGGGTCACACCCCAATGATGCAGCAGTATCTGCGTCTCAAAGCCGGATACCCGGAGACGCTCCTGTTCTACCGCATGGGCGATTTCTATGAGCTGTTTTTCGACGACGCAGAGAAAGCGTCGCGCATCCTTGGCATCACGCTGACCCAACGCGGCAACTCCAACGGCAATCCGATCAAGATGGCCGGCGTGCCCTTTCACTCGGTGGAGCAATACCTCGCCAAGCTGATCAAGGTTGGAGAATCGGTAGCT
>DASVLM010000787.1:0-3519 GCA_036384875.1 Noviherbaspirillum sp. | reverse complement strand
ATTTCCGCATCCCGGCATGTTATGCAAACTGGCGGCAACCGGACATTCGCCAGGTTTGACTGTATGACGCAGACCGACCCCAAGCTGATGTTGTGCTGCACGGCCAATCGCGACAACCAGATTAGCAAATTTTAATCTTGTCTGGTTTTCAACTGGGACAATTTGTCTCAATGTATGGAAATTGCTTTTAAGTAGAATGCCTCAGAACGTGCAGCAGCACCATCCTTGCATGGCAGTCGCTGACGTTTTCTCCTCTCTCAACGGCATTCGGCAAATCACTGCGTTGGATGCCATTTGGATTGTGTCAAGTAATAGCTTGGAAATATTCAAAATCATGGATTCGATCCCTATAGTCCTCGTTACGTTCAAGGTTCTCGTGTTAGGCATGGGCATGTACTTCGCCATCAAGTGGCATTACGATCAAGGGCAGAGGGAGAAGGCGATGGATAAGCGCGCGGTGATACGCGCGGGCGGTAAGGTGGCCGCAGTCTTCGTGCTATCCCTCCTGGGCCTGCTGCTCGTCACCTTCGTCCTTGCCAGAAAGCTTGGTTTGGACTTGACCTTCCCATGATGGCAAAGAATAGTCGACCAATACCCAAATTTGCAAATTACCGCTTGATTTGAGTTGGCGCCATGGCTTCGGAGCGGGTCTGCTCGGTGGCACTGGATTTACGATATCCATTTCATTGCGAACCTTGCGTTTGTCGGACAACCAGAACTTGTCACTTCATCGAAGTTGGCAATCTTCCTCGCGTCGCTGACAGCAGTGTTGCAGGCTGCCTTTGGCTCCAGACATTCGGGAGACCACTTGCTTCAGATTACGTTGTCGAAATCATGGATTTAGAACAGCAACCTTGACGTGGGGTAGCTGTCCGCTTTTGGCCGGACTCAGCGAAATCCCTGATCGTTATGGCCGACGGCTATAGACCAGCTTTCCGCCGACCGTAGAGATAGTGTGATGTGGAAATGCCGACCCGAAGCGGAAGTTCGCTATAACCGGAAGGAGGCATGATGGCTTCAAACGGCTGGAACGCGGTCAAAACTCCGAATTTTCCAGATCGCTTTCGCTTGCCACGAAGGGGGGCGAGATCAGGATGTAGCTGCAATACCTTCCTGAAAGCATGACAAATATAATTGAACGCCGTTTAATTATTGCGGTAAGAGCTTCCATGGCAACAGACGGCTTCACTTTCACAGCTATCCGCCATCACTGAAAAAGGAGCACGTTATGACGACGTCGTATATCGCGGTACTCGAAACGTATATGAAAGCGCTTGGCGCCAGTGATTACGCCACAATCGTTTCATTATTCGCGCCGGAAGGACGTGTGCGGTCTCCGTTTCTTGGAGAAATGGAAGCAGCGCCTTTCTTCGAGCGGCTGGGCACTGCGTCCGAGAAGAACGTGATTACGCCCATCGATATTTTCACGAGTTCAACAGAAAAGAATCAGGCGGTCGCATATTTCCAGTACGACTGGACCGTGACTGACGGTACCCTGATCACGTTCAAGGTGATGGATTTGTTTCGTTTCAAGCCGGGAACCGACAAAGTGGAATACCTCGACCTTATCTATGACACGCATCCGATTCGGGCGACGGCCGGCAACAAGTACGAGGCCTGAACGGAAAACGTGCGCCTAAGCATGCAAGCGGGTCGAGGTGCCGGTGTCCGTAGTTACGCAGCTGCGAGCCGCCCAGAGTCCGGTGTCACCGGCTGCTGCTGCGGGAAATATCCTTCCGTATGCAGCAGCGCGTCTTTCGCCCCCAGCCGCTTGGCCGCCGCCTTGCAATCCTCGACGAAGGCCGGTGAGCCGGCAATGAACACGCTGTAGCCGGAAAGATCCGGAAACTGCGCAGGCAGGATGTCCGGAATGCGGCCATGCAGGAAGCCGTCCCGTGTCTCGCGCGTCAGCGTCGGCATGAACTTGAAACGTCGATGCTTCGATTGCAGGTAAGCCATCATCCCTTGCATATACACATCGTCTGCAGTGCGCGCCGAGAACATCAGCCGCACCGGCTGTTTGAAGCCACGCCGCAGCGCTGCTTCTGTCAGCGAGAGGATGGGTGCCAGCCCGGAGCCCGAAGCCAGGCACAAGACCGGCGTCTCCACCGACGGATCGCCGATGAAGGTGCCGTAGGGGCCGGACACTTTCAGCATGTCGCCGACGTTCACCTTGTCGTGCAGCCAGCGGCTGGTCGAGCCGTTCTCGTCGCGCGTGATGTGCAACTGGATTTCGCCATCGGGGCGCGGCGCGCTCGCGATCGAGTAGCAGCGCGGCGGAGCGCCGGCGGAAGCATCACCGAGCATGACGTATTGGCCAGGCCAGTACCGCACCGTGTTGCCGAGCGGACGCAGGTGGAATTCCGCGATGCGCGGCGTGCGCATGATCTTGTCCGTGACCACATGCAGCATGTTTTCGCGCGGCGGAAACAGCTTGGGCTTCGCATCTTGCGTGCCCCATTCGATGACCAGTTCGTCGGACAGCGGCTTGGCCATGCACATCAAGCCGAAGCCCTGCGCCCGCTCTTCGGGCGACAACGCCATGTCGAGCACCATGCCCTGGTCGAACTCGCCGTGCAGGACCTTGACCTTGCATTCGCCGCAGGCACCGGCGCGACAGTTATTGGGCAACGCATAACCCGCGCGTTCCACGGCGGTGAGCACGGTATCGCCATACTGGCATTCGATCACGTGCCCGGAAGGGTGTAGTTTGATCCGACTCACTTGTTGTCCTTTGCTCGAGAGAGCAGTGTGCCGGGCGGACGGCCACGCCGCAGGGGCGTGCCGCGTCCGCCGTGTACGGCGTTCCGTTTAGAAGACAGGAATGATGTCCTTCATGTCGATGTCGGTCACCTCTTCGCCGGAGATGTCCACTTCGGGAATCGCGGGGAAGGGGATGCTGTACTTGTCGAGCACGCCCTTCAGGTTCAGCATCGCCGCACGCCAGTTCTGCTTCTTCTGCTCGTAGTCGGGGATGTGGAAGCCGGCCTCGCGCGCCACGGCTTCGGCCTTGCGCTGCACTTCGATGAAGTCGGCGGGCAGATCCCAGAAGTCTGCGGGCGGTTCGAACAGCACGGCCGAGAGGAAGAGGTAGCCGGCGCGGACTTGCTTGGTGATGATGGCACGGTCTTCGATCTTCATCTTCGGATAGTCGCGCTCCATCAGCGCCATGCAGATCGCCATGTGGCGTCCTTCGTCGCGGCCGATGTTGCGGAAGCCTTCCTTGAACACGGGTTCGGTGCAGCCGGCAGCCATCTGGTGGAAGATCGTGGCGGCGGCGATTTCGCCCATGAGGAAGGAACTGAACAGCACTGCAAGGCTGTATTTCGGCACTGCCGATTTGTAGCCCGACCAGTAGCGGCCGCCGTTGTAATACAGCCAGGCGGCATTGCGCTTCAACTGCTTGCCCAGTTCGGTCTTCGGTTCGTAGGTCAGTGGGTCCGGATGCTCGAGCAGCTTGGTGATTGCCAGGCCGCACATCTGTTCATGGTTCTGCTCGTCGCGTGTCACTGAGAAGAA
>DASVLM010000786.1:0-3969 GCA_036384875.1 Noviherbaspirillum sp. | reverse complement strand
GGCTCGCGCCCGATGTTGCAATTGATGCCTTCATCGGTTTCCTTGCTCGTGGCGGCCCATACCTCGCGGCTCATGTCGGTGATCCCGCGCTGCAGGAACTCTTGCACGGCAGGGTCGAGCCGTTCCCAGGTGCGCAGGTTGACGCTGTGCATGGCCATGCTCCAGCCCACCGCCAGCGGATACAGGTAACTGGTGACTTCATGCAGGCGCGCGGCATTGCCGGGCAGCGAGCCGGTGATTGCACAATCGGCCGCGCCCGCCTTGAGTTTTTCGTAGGCGTCGCCGAAGGGAATGTTCACCGACACGCCGCCAAGCGCTTCGACGAATTCCCCGATCGGCCGGGTACCGACGCGTACCTTGCGCCCCTTCAGGTCGGCCAGCCCTTTCAGCGGCGACTTGCAGTAAATGACCTGGGCCGGATACGGCCACACCGCGAGCACCTTGATGCCGTACTGCTTCTGGTAGAAGGCATCGAGCACCGGCAGGTAGGCATTCACCACTGCCTGCGCAGTCTTGATGTCCGGGCTCAGGCCGGCGAGGTCGATGCCTTCGCTTTCGGTGTCGTTCTCGGCGCCGTAGGCGAGCACGGAAGTGCCGAAATCGACTACCCCGAGCCGCATCAAGCGAATGATTTCAGTGCCTTTCAGGCCGAGCTTGTTGAACGGCGTGATCTCTGCCGTGACCTGTCCTTGCGACTGCTCCTCGACGGTGCGCGTCCAGAACGGTTCTTCGAAATTCTTGTACTGGCTCAGGTAGTCCCAGGCGCCGACGACTTTCAAGTGCGTGCGCGGGAGCGGTTGCGAAGGTGATTGCGATTGTGCTGCGGAGGTTGTGGCAACAACAGCAAGAAGCAAGACGGCAAGCAGGGCTCGTCGCAGCATTCCGTGCGGTGCGGTAGTCATCATGCGTCCACCCAACTGCGTGCTTGCACGCTTATATTTGATGTTGTTATGTCGAACTCTGTAACGGGCTCTGTACACACATCCTGCAGCCACATTCCAATGCATTTTCTAGGTCGCTCGTTTGGTCTGTCAAGGCATATCGATGCGCTTCTTCTTTCCCTTATCGTTCCTTGACCGGCACCATAAATATTCCTATATTGCTCCGACTGTCGCGCGTGAAATCGCCAGCGATAAAAACAGTGAAGACAGTGAAACGACCTGGCCACGCATGTGCAGCCGTCGTGCGTGCCGGATAAAAACAGCAGCACCTTTTCAAGGGAGAAGCACGATGAGCGTCAAACTGGCCCCCGGCATGGGGATCGATGTCTCCACTTCCATCGCCGACGGCGCGGACTTCGATGTCGTGATCGTCGGTGCCGGCATGTCGGGCCTCTACAGCGCCTGGCGCATCGGCGAATCGTGGCGCGAGAGCCCGGTATTGCGCGAATGGGCCGCGGAACGTCCTGACGGCAAATTGCGCGTCGCCATCCTCGAATGGAGCGATCGCGTCGGCGGCCGCATCGACACCCGCATCGTCGCCGACATGGAAAACGTGCCCGCAGAAGTCGGCGGCATGCGTTTCACCAAGGACCACAAGATCGTCTCGATGATGGTCGATCACTTCAAGCTGCCGACCGAGCCGTTCCCGATGACCAAGGACAGCCAGTTCTGCCTGCGCAGCTATCGCTTCGATGAAACGGGCATCCAGGCCGGCACGCCGGTGCCGTATGCGCTCTCACCCGACGAGAAGAAGCAGACGCCGAACCAGCTCTTCAACTACGCGATCAAGAAAATCTGCAACTACTCCAACGAATGGACCGACGCCAACTGGCAGTGGATCAAGCAGAACTACCGCTACAGCGACGCGGTATACGACAACGTCCATCTGTACGACATCGGCTTCTGGAACATCCTCTATCGCACGCTTTCCAACGAAGGCTACGACTACGTGTGGGACGGCGGCGGCTACAACTCCAATACCATCAACTGGAACGCCGCCGAAGCGATGCCGTACATGACCACGGACTTCTCGGTCACGCCCAGCTATCTGCGCATCAAGACCGGCTATCACCAGCTTGCCGTATCGCTGGCGAAGGCGGTGCGCGCGCAAGGCACGCCCATCGTCGGCAATACCCGCCTGGTACGCTTCGACAAGCAAGGCGACCGCACCATCGGCCGCGTGCGCCCCACCGCCGGCGGCAGCGAGGCGACGTTCAAGTCCCGCGCCCTGATGCTCGCGCTGCCGCAGAAGAGCCTGCAACTGATCGACCAGGATTGCGAGTTCTTCGAGAACAAGCGCGTGCAGTACTGCATCCAGTCGGTGCTGCCGCAGCCGTCCTACAAGCTGTTCATCGCCTACGACAAGCGCTGGTGGGACAAGAGCGCCTTCTACCCCGGCCCGACCATCACCGACATGCCGCTGCGCATGACCTACGACTTCGGCAGCGAGGAAGAGCGCGGCGGACTTCCCGGCGATACGCGCACGCTGCTGCTCGCTTCCTATGCCGACATGAACGCCGACAGCTTCTGGTCGGTGCTGGAGCGCGAAACGCCTTACACCCAGCCGCCCAGCGATTCCCGCATCGCCGCCGACGGCGGAGCCAATGCGCCGCCGACCATGCAGCGCATGGCCGAGAGCATGCTGGTGCAGGTGTTCGAGATGAACAACGCGCAACCCAAACCGGCGAAGATCATCGGCGCCTATTACCAGGACTGGTCGCAGGAACCCTACGGCGCCGGCTACCATGCATGGGCCGCGCACTACAAGGTGTGGGAAGTGATGCGCGAAGTGCGCAAGCCGATGCCGGACCGGCACGTCTACATCTTCGGCGAAGCCTACTCGAATGCGCAGGGCTGGGTCGAAGGCGCGTTCTGCACCGCCGAATCGGTGCTGACCGACTTCCTGCGCCTGCCGCTGTTGAAGGGCCTGGACCCGCACTACCCGCTGCTCACGCCCGAGCCCGTAGAGCCGGGCAACGAGGAAAGCCATCCCACCTATTTCATGCAAAGGACGAGCCTGAATGTCTTCTGAAAACAAGGATCTCAAGGATTCCAAGGATTTTGATATCGCCATCGTCGGCGGCGGCACCATCGGCTTGTCGGCCGCCTACTACGCCGCCGCAGCGGGCTATCGCACAGTGCTGTTCGAGCAATACGACTTCTACAACGACAAGGGCAGTTCCGACGGCTATTCGCGCATGTTCCGCATCATGTATTCCGATGCCAACATGGCGCGCCTGGCGGAAAGTTCGTACGGGCTGTGGCATGAAATCGCCGACGCCAGCGGCGAAGAGCTGCTGGACCGCAACGGCCTGCTGTTCTACGGCTTGCCGGCGACCACGGTCGAGGGCGACCTGGAGGAATGCGCGAAGGTCATGACCTCGCTCGGCGTGCCTTACGATCGCTACGAGCGCGAAGCGCTGCTGAAGCACTATCCCGTCTTCCGCGAACTGCCGCCGCAATACTTCGGCCTGTCGCAGCCCAGCAGCGCGACCATCGAAGTGCAGAAGTCACTGCACACCTTCCACAAGATGGCGCAAAAGAAAGGCGCGACGCTGCTCTCGCGCTGCCCGGCGCAGATCAAGCCTGCGCGCCCCGGCGCCACGTCGTACGAGATCGACACGCCGCACGGCACCTACACGGCCAAACACATGATCCTCGCGCCGGGATCATGGTCCAACCATGTGCTGGCATCGTTCAACATGAAGCTCAAGCTGAAGATCTGGCAGATGACGGTGGCTTACTTCAGCGTTGACCCCAAGCTGGCATGGCCGATGTGGTACGAGTTCGGCCCCGAGGTGAACGGCCAGCAGCAATTGTTCTACGGCTTCCCGCCGCTGGAGCAGCCGGACAGGATCAAGGTCAGCGCGGATTACTCGTACGACATCTACGACGACCCGCGCGAATGCAGCTACCGCCCCGACCCGCGCATCCTCGATGCCATCTCCGGCTTCGTGAAGCAGCGCTTCAAGGAGATCGATCCGACGCCGCGCGATCCGGCTACCTGCCTCTACACCATGAGCGCAGA
>DASVLM010000785.1:0-2346 GCA_036384875.1 Noviherbaspirillum sp. | reverse complement strand
GCGGGCAAAGCGATGGAGGGATGCCTTGCCGACCAGCATGATCGCCAGCAGCACGAACGGGGCAGCGGCGAGCTGCACGCGCGTCATCGCCAATGCTCCAAGCAGCAGAGTGGCCAGCAGCGCGAATTCGGTGGCCAAGCCCGGATCCGAATCGCGCGAACGCCGGTAGCTCACCAGGCCGAGTGCGACGACACACCGAGGCCTGCCATCAACAGCGCGGCTTCACCGAGCAGCGAGGCGATTGCGCCAATCATCGCCGACCATACGCGTACGCATGCCCGCCGCTCCGCGCGTCGGGCCTTCGCCCTTGCGGCGTTCGCGTTCCATGCCTGCCAGCTAGCCACCGCCGATCGCGACGAACAGTCCTGGAAGCAGGTCGCGAATCGAAGCCCATCCGCAATGTCCTTGGGCAAAGGCGTCCCGTCGCCAGTTCCGTCAGAGCGTCAGTCGATGGATGACCTGGGTTGAATCGTTCGGATCGCGTTTGCGGTCGAAGCCGAGGTAGGCAGCCAAGTCCCGCATCTGCCAATTGTTGGCGTCGTCGAATGACATCATCGTGCGGATTCCGCGCGTGCGTGCGACATCGATCAAATGCCGCATCAACAGGCTCCCAAGCCCTTTCCTGTGCCACTCGTCATCGACAGTGACGGCGCATTCGCAGGATTGGCCGTCGGCGCTGGCGCTGTAGCGACTCACGCCGACTTCGCGCTTCTCGTTGTCGCGGTGTACCAGGGCGACGAACGCCATGTCCTTGCGGTAGTCGATGTCGGTGAGCCTGCGGATCATGTCGTCGCTGGGCTCGCTGACCTGGCCGAGGAAGCGCAGGCGTCGTGACTCTGGCGACAGCCTCTTGATGAAAGCACGCTCGAGCGCCGCGTCACTTTTGCGTAGCGGGCGGATGATCACGTGCGTGCCGTCCCGCAGTTGTTCCGTGAAGTGTGGAGACTGTGCGGATGCAGGCGTAGCCACGATGGCTCTTGATGCCGGCTTGGGCTGCGCTGCGAAGCCGGGTTTTCGCGCTGTCGCGGATTTCGTCGGAGCGTTTGTCTTTGCGGTACCACGCTTCGACTTGGATGTTTGAGCGGGTGCCGACCGACCCTTGGTCGAGGGCTTTTCGGCAGCCGTTTTACCGGTCTCGCCTGACGTTCGTGGAGCGGGCGTGCGGCGGGTGGACGAAGAAACGCGAGCGGACGTCGTCATGGAGTTCTCCTTCGGTGACTGCACCCATAGCATCCATTCAAGGTACGGATTTCGACTTGATCCGCATCAAGTGAGGTGCCGACATTTTGCGGGATGAGGGGCTGCCGCTTGATCCAGATCAGGTGATTGGGCGCTGTTGGCGCCTAGGCTCTGTCTCCTCGAACGAACGAAACGAGAGGCCGCAAATGCGTGACGTCCTGGTTTACGTCGATCAATTCAAGGCCTGGACACCAGGCGTCGGGTACGCCGCACGCCTGTCGGCCTTGCTGCAGGGGTCGCTCACCGGCGCCTACGTATATCCATCGCCCGCGTTCATGATGCCGCCGTACGGTTCCCCAGCCTTGCTGACGGCCATCCTCGAGCATGCGCGCCGGGTCGAAACCGAGGCGCGCGAAACCGAGGCGGCTTTCGTTTCGTGGGCTGGCGGATTGGGCGTGAAACACGCGGCATGGCAGATGGCCGAAGGTTACGTACCCGATGTCCTCGCGCATATCGGCAACTGGCACGACTTGCTCGTGCTGGAATGCAATGCCGAGGCGCCGTGGGGTGCGCCACCGGATCTTGCGAGACTCGTGCTGCACGCTGGTCTGCCCTGCATCGTCGTCCCGCCCGATGTGAGACATGAGGTCAAGCTGGATTGCATCGTGTTGGCCTGGAATGGTGCGCCGGAGGCCGTCCGCGCCATCCATTCGGCGATTCCGTTATTGAAGCGCGCGCGTCGCGTGGTTCTCGTCGGAGGCACACCACGCGATCCATACCAGGAAATCGGGTGGAAGCCTGTCTTCGACATGGTCGTCCATCTGAAACGGCACGGGATCATGGTCGAGCGCGAAGCGATCGGTGCAGACGACGCGCATGTCGGGCCGGCCCTGCTCGAAGTCACGACGAGGTGCAAGGCCGACCTTATGGTCATGGGCGCATATGGCCGCAGTCGCTTCAGCGAATGGATGTTCGGCGGCGCGACGCGCCATCTCCTCGCCTGCACCGACGTGCCGCTCTTCATGCGTCATTGACACGTCCTTTCGCGGGCGAGTGATTATCCCGGGGAGTGCTTCGATGAAGATTCTTCTTGCAACAGACGGCAGACGTTTCGCCTTGAACGCTGCCCGATATGTCGCAAGACAGCCGGTTCTGACTGGCAAGGAT
>DASVLM010000784.1:0-2262 GCA_036384875.1 Noviherbaspirillum sp. | reverse complement strand
TTAACGAAGAAGGAAGCACATGAAAGTCATCGTGTTGGGCGCGGGCATCATCGGCACCGCATCCGCCTGGTTCCTCAACAAGGCCGGTCATGAAGTGACCGTCATCGAACGCCAGCCCGGTGCCGCGCAAGAAACCAGCTTTGCCAACGGTTGCCAGATTTCGGTATCGCATGCGGAGCCCTGGGCCAATCCTTCGGCGCCGATGAAGGTACTGAAGTGGCTGGGCAAGGAAGACGCTCCCCTGCTCTACCGCTTCCGTCCCGAATGGCTGCAATGGAAATGGGGCCTGCACTTCCTGCGCGAGTGCACGGCAGCGCGCACCTCGCACAACATCCGCCAGATCGTCGCCATCGCAGAATACAGCCGCCAGACGCTGCAGGCAGTACGGGCGGAAACCGGCATCGAATACGATCACCTCACGCGCGGCATCCTGCACTTCTACACCGACCGGCACGAATTCGAAGCATCACTGCATGCGGCGAAGCTGATGCGTGAACTGGGTTGCCCACGCGACTCGATCGACGCCGACAAGGTCGTGGCCATCGAACCTGCGCTCGCCACTATCCGCAACAAGATCGTCGGCGGCGATTACACCGCCACCGACGAATCCGGCGACGTCTATCGCTTCACCACCGGACTGGCCGCGAAGGCAGCTGCTGCGGGTGTCGATTTCCGCTTCAATACCGGCGTGACCCGTCTCCTGTCCGAAGGCACGGGAGCGGCATCGCGCATCACCGGCGTCGAAGTGATCGACGAACACGGCCGCCACCAGGTGCTGCATGCCGACGCCTTCGTGATGGCGGCGGGCAGTTTTTCGGCGCCGCTGTTGAAACCGCTGGGCATCGACCTGATGATCTATCCCGGCAAGGGCTACTCCGCGACCTACGCGGTGAAGAATCCTTCAGCGGCACCGACCGTCTCGCTCACCGACGACGGCTACAAGCTGGTGATCTCGCGCCTTGGCGACAAGTTGCGCGTAGCCGGTACCTGCGAGCTGAATGGATATACGCGCGAACTCAATTCCACGCGCTGCGAAGCGATCACGCGGCGCACGCGTGAACTCTTCCCCGGCGCATGCGATTACGAGAACCCGGTCTACTGGACCGGCTTGCGTCCGCTCACGCCATCGAACGTGCCCTACATCGGCCGCACACGCTACGCCAATCTCTTTCTCAATACCGGACACGGCACACTGGGCTGGACCATGGGTTGCGGATCGGGGCGTGCGATTGCGGATATCGTCTCCGGACGTCATCCCGAAGTGGACTTCGCATTTACCGGAATGCCGCAACATCGCGTTGCCCTGCAAGGAAATGCAGCGCCGGCGCGCGCATAAAAAAATCTTCGCATCGGAAAATCCATAACGCGCCTGTCATCCCCGGCATGACAGGCGCGTTATGGAAAGATGCTACTTCGCTACGCGTACGTTCAATTCCGCGGCCTTCTCGTCAAAGGCGATGCGCGTGGCGAACTTCGCGCGCTTCATTGGAAAGCGCGACTGGAAATGCCGGACATTCCCGGAACCGGAAATCACCCGCCGCACGAACTGGTAATAGGCGTCCATGTCGATGACATGCACCACCAGGAAATAATCGTAATCCCCCGAGACGAAGTAGCACTGCATCACTTCGGTTTCCTTCGCCATCCTCGCCTCGAATTCCTGCATATGCTCGTCCGACTGATTGTTGAGCGAGACCTCGAGAAAAGCCAGCATGCCGTAGCCGAGCGCGAATGGGTCAACCATCGCCACATCGGCGCTGATGATGCCCGCCTCGCGCAATTCCCGAATCCGGCGAAGACAGGTCGGCTGCGAGATGTGCACCTTCTCCGCAAGCAGCCGCGTCGGCATCTGGTTATCCTTTTGCAGCAGGTTCAACAGCTTGCGGTCTACCTTGTCCAGTGCATGAAATTTAGGCATATAAAAATTGATGAATGTTGCGAAAAACCGCAGAAAAACTCTTTGCTATACGTTTTATCTGATGTACCGTCTGCCTGTTCAGAAATATGAATGAACAGACATCAACAAAAGCGCCCCTCGTCATGCCATTGTGCATTGCAAGGGCGCGACACAACGAGTGTTGCAGTAGCCCTGTGTTTTTTCAATCCTTAGGAGGATATTTTATGCAGTTCACTACAAAAATGATTCCGTTGGCTGGCGCTATCGCATTTGCATTTGCCGGAGCCGCGTCGGCACAGGAACTGGTGGTCAAGATCGGTCACGTCGGCCCGATCTCGGGGGCGATTGCTCACCTGGGCAAGGAC
>DASVLM010000783.1:0-2599 GCA_036384875.1 Noviherbaspirillum sp. | reverse complement strand
GTCCTTGCCCAGGTGAGCAATCGCCCCCGAGATCGGGCCGACGTGACCGATCTTGACCACCAGTTCCTGTGCCGACGCGGCTCCGGCAAATGCAAATGCGATAGCGCCAGCCAACGGAATCATTTTTGTAGTGAACTGCATTGTTGTCTCCTAATGTGGACGAGTAAAGGTACTGCTGGTTGCTGCTGTAAAAATGCGACCTATGCAATCAGTTGCACAGGCACATCGTAATCTGAAACCGGCATTCCGAAGCCATCGTCGAGACTGGCGTCGCTGAAGCGGCGGCGGGTAGCGGGGAACATGCCGGCTGCACTGATTTTCAGCCGGTCGAGGGAAAATTGACGCAGGTGCTTGAACACGCTTTGATTTATCGCAATCATCGCCTGCATCACCAGCAAATCAACATCGTTCGGCGCGCGGTCGGGCGTGGCTTTCGAGGCAGACCGGCTGCGTCCCTGCTGCTCGGTCAGCACGCAGCGGAAGACATCTTCCAGCGTGACCATGCTCGGATCGCAGGTCAGGCTCCATTTGTCGGCGGCTTCACGGTCTTGCTGCACGAGGCCGGCGCGTTCGAGGCTGGCGCACAGCTTGCCGAGTTCCCGGGCAGGACGTCCGGTGGCGCTTTCGAGCTGGCCGATGCCGACGGCGCGCGGCGCGCTCGATACAAGTTTGGCGAGGATTTCGGTGGTGGCGAAGAAGCGGTCGTGCAACGCTCCATTGCCGAAGATGTAGCTTTCGACGGTACCCATGGTGTCTCCTGTGTCCGTAGCGATCGAGGTCGCCGGTTCGTGGCCGCCGCCTTCGATCGCCTTGATTGCTTCTGCGATATTTTTATTATGGTGTGTGCCTGGGGATAAAACAGACTGCAACTTGGATCGCAACTTTAGGGATAAACGAGTGACAAGGCCATTTCGCTAGCTGATGCGACTTGATGCTGCCTGATGCTAAAATAGCGACAACTAGCATCACCAACCTTGGGAGCGGCGTTGCCATGAGTACCGAACAAACCAGGCAAATGCAGGCGGCGCAGCGTGAATTCGCGGAAAACCTGCAGATGCTGTGCGGCTATTACCGCTCGGTGGCGGATGTCTGCCGCAAGCTGAACATCAATCGTGCGCAGTTCAACCGCTATCTCAACGGCAGCAGCAAGCCGTCCAACCACACGCTGGAACGCATCTGCGATTTCTTCGGCGTCGAGCCGTCGGAAATCTACCTGCCACGCGAGCACTTCCGGCAGATCGTTCAGGTGCGTCCGAAGCAGCGTACCGAACGCGCGATCTACGCCAGCCATCTTGAGCGGCTGCAGCAGCAGACCACCGGCAAGTTCGACAAATACCTCGGCTACTACTACGAGTATTACAAATCGATGAGCGCGCCCGGCAAGGTGCTGCGCGGCCTGGTCCACATCTTCAATCGCGACGGCGCGGTCTACCACGAACGGATCGAGCGCTTTCCGCAGCACGCCAATCTCGAAGGCACCTACAAGTGCAAGTATGTGGGCGCAACCTTCCACTTGAACGACCGCATCTTCCTCATCGATTACGAGGCCCTGACCGGCAACGAAGTCGTGCAGACCGTGCTCTTCCCGAGCTACAAGAACAAGGTCGCGCGACTGTCCGGCCTGATGCTGGGCGTGGCGTCGAACACCCAACGCTCGATCGCCTGCGCGCGCGTGCTGTTCGAATTCCTCGGCACGAGCATCGATGTGCGCAAGGCCATGCGACTGTGCGGATTGTTCGATCCCAAGGACGAGAACATCGACCCGACGATCCTGAAAGTAATCGACAATACACCGCACAAGGACCAGCACCACTTCTACACGATCCCGCTGTAAGACAACCATGACCCCAGCCATTCTCGAGCGCGGCTTCGAGCCGTACGACACCACCTTTGCCGCCATGCGCGCCTTCACCGATGCGCGTACGCCCGAAACCCGCGACGAGCTGTGGATCGTCGAACATCCGCCGGTATTCACACTCGGCCTTGGCGCGGACCCTTCCCATGTGCTGGACGCACATGGCATCCCGGTGGTGCAGACCGACCGCGGCGGCGAAGTGACCTACCACGGACCCGGCCAGGTCGTGATCTATCTGCTGATGGATTTGCGGCGCAAGCCGGGGGCGCGGCTCTATGCGCGGGAATTCGTGAACAAAATTGAACAGTCGGTCATAAACACCCTGCGGGCGTATAATCTGGACGGCGAGCGCAAGCCCGGCGCGCCCGGCATCTACATGTCAGGCGGCGAATGGAAGGGCGCGAAAATCGCGGCGCTCGGCCTGAAGGTGCGTGGCAACGGCTGCACCTATCATGGCGTATCGCTGAATGTCGCGATGGACCTGAGCCCTTTTTCCTGGATCAATCCCTGCGGCTATGAAGGCCTTGCCACAGTCGACATGAAAACCGTCGGCGTTGAAGCACCGTTGCGCGATGTGCAGTCGGCCCTTGCCGGCAACCTGATCGATTTATTAACAGCGTGATCGACACGCTCATTCGCCGGCCGAAGCGGCCAGCGAGAAAACGGCCCGCCCCATGACCATCGAAAAAGACTCTTCCGCATCTGCCGACACCGTCGCCTCCGCCGCCTACGATCCCACCGCCA
>DASVLM010000782.1:0-4147 GCA_036384875.1 Noviherbaspirillum sp. | reverse complement strand
CGCCGCTCGGCGAAGCGAAGTCGAATACCGAAATCTTCCGCCAGCTCGCCGCGCGGATGGGCTTCGATGATCCCTGCTTCCGCGAGAGCGACGACGAGATTGCCGCACAAGCCTTCAATGCGAAAGACCAGCGCGCGATCCATTTCGATTGGGAATCGCTCAAGCGCAAGGGATGGCAAAAGCTGAACATGCCGGAAGCACCATTCGCTGACGGCGGCTTTCCCACACCGTCGGGCAAGTGTGAGTTCTACTGCGAGCGCATGCTGCAAGCCGGCCTCGATCCGCTGCCGACTTACATTCCTCCGTACGAGTCCGCATCCAGCGCACCGGAATTGGCAAAGACTTACCCGTTGTCGATGATTTCCCCGCCGGCAAGGAACTTTCTTAACAGCACCTTCGTCAATGTGGAGAGTCTGCGCAATACGGAAGGCGAGCCGCACCTCGATATCCATCCGGACGATGCCGCATCGCGCGGTATCGACAATGGAAACATGGTGCGTATCTTCAACCAGCGCGGATCATTCGTCGCGAAGGCGCGCGTGACCGACAAGGCACGCAAGGGTCTCGTTGTCGGCCTGTCCATCTGGTGGAAGAAATTCGCCTCCGATGGCAAGAACGCCAACGAAGTCACCAGCCAGCGCCTGACCGACATGGGCAACGCGCCAACGTTCTATGACGTACTGGTGCAGGTAGAGAAAGTGTAGGACATGAAGATGAAGTGGCGGGCAGCGATCCTGTGCGGAGTGGCAGCATTGGTTGGCGGTTGTTCTCAATTGGGATATTTCGTGCAAGCCGCGCACGGGCAGTTCACCCTGCTGTCGGAAGCCAAGCCGATCGACGATTGGCTGGCCAGCCCGGAGACCAGCGAAACGCTGCGCATCAAGCTCGCCAAGGTCAAGGAAATCCGCCGCTTCGCAGCAAAGGAGCTCGGCCTTCCCGACAATGACACCTTCACCACGTACGCCGACCTCAAACGTCCTTATGTGATGTGGAACGTGGTTGCCACGCCGGAACTCTCGCTGAAGCCGGTGCACTGGTGCTTCCCGATTGCAGGCTGCGTCGACTATCGCGGCTACTACAGCAAGGACGATGCGCAGGCATTCGCGCAAGAGTTGCGCAGCGAGCATTACGATGTCGAAGTGTCGGGCGTGCCGGCTTATTCGACGCTGGGCTGGTTCAACGATCCTGTGCTGTCTACCTTCATCAAGTATCCGGAAGGCGAAGTGGCGCGCATGGTGTTCCATGAACTGGCGCACCAGGTCGTCTACGTTCCCGGCGATTCCCAGTTCAACGAATCCTTCGCGGTATCGGTGGAAGAGGCCGGCGTCGAGCGCTGGATGAGCACCCACGGCGATGACAAGATGCGCAAGGCGTACGCGGTTTACGAACGGCGCAAGCAGGATTTCCTTGCGCTGTTGCTCAAGCATCGCAAGCTGCTCGAGGAGAACTACAAGCGCGATGCCAGCGATGCCGACAAGCGCAAGGCGAAGGCCGAAATCTTCCAGTCGATCAAGGACGACTATCAGGTGCTGAAGGCATCCTGGGGCGGCTACAGCGGTTATGATCGCTGGTTCGCGGAACCCCTCTCGAATGCACATCTTGCCGCGATCGCCACCTATCATGACTTCGTGCCGGGATTCCGCGCATTGATGGCGCAATACAAGGACATGCGGGGCTTTTACGCGGCCGTACGCAATCTGTCCACGCTCGACAAGGATGCGCGCCATCATCGCCTGGCCGCGCTGTCCAGCATGCCTGCCAACATTGCCCGGGTCAGCGTTTCGTCGCAATAAGTCATCGCGCCGTGCCGCCATGTCGGCGCGGCAATTTCCTAGAGTCTTCCCTCGGTATTTCTTAAAAATCTTGCACGGGGCCGCAATGGCCGATACGATCCATGATATAAAAAGGATCGACCGTTCTATTTTTTGCGGGCGCCCAGCCGCCGCAGTCAAGAGATAACAATTCAGAGGTAGACGATGGAAAAAATCTGGCTCAAATCGTATCCGGAGGGCGTGCCTGCGGAAATCGATTGGAGGCAATACCGTTCGCTGGCGCATCTGCTGGAGGACTCCTTCCGCCAATATGCGTCGCGCAACGCCTTTGCGTGCATGGGCAAGGTCCTGACGTATCGGGAAGTCGATGCGTTGTCCGCGAAGTTCGCTGCCTGGCTGCAGGGACGCGACCTGCAAAAGGGCGCGCGGGTCGCCCTCATGATGCCGAACGTCCTGCAATATCCGATTGCGATCGCTGCCGTGCTGCGGGCCGGCTATGTGGCGGTCAACGTCAATCCTCTCTACACGCCGCGCGAGCTCGAACACCAGCTCAACGACTCCGGCGCGGAAGCAATTGTCATTCTTGAGAACTTCGCCACTACGCTGGAACACGTCGTCGATAAGACCAAGGTCCGGCATGTGGTGGTTGCCACCATGGGCGACCTGTTCGGCGGCTTGAAAGGCATGATGGTCAACTTCGCCGTGCGCAAGTTGAAGAAGATGGTGCCGCCATATTCGCTTCCGCAGGCGGTATCGTTCAGGAAGGCGATTGCCGAAGGCGGCCGGCTGAAGCTCAAGCCGGTCGAGATCGGCCCCGACGACATCGCATTTCTCCAGTACACGGGGGGGACGACCGGCGTATCGAAGGGCGCAACGCTGCTGCATCGCAATGTCGTCGCCAACGTGCTGCAGAACGATGCATGGGCCCAGCCCGCGCTGAGGAAAGAGCCCAAGGTCGAGGCGATGAACGTTGTCTGCGCGCTGCCGCTCTACCATGTGTTTTCACTGACCGCCTGCTGCCTGATGGGCATGCGCCTGGGCGGCATGAATATCCTGATTCCGAATCCGCGCGACATCCCGGCGTTGGTGAAGGAGCTGTCCAAATACAAGGTCAGCCTCTTCCCCGCAGTGAACACGCTGTACAACGGCTTGCTCAACAATCCCGATTTTGCGAAGCTCGATTTCTCGCTGCTCAAGGTGTGCAACGGCGGCGGGACGGCCGTGCAGAAAGCGGTTGCGGATCGATGGATGAAAGTGACGGGCAAGCCGATCGCGGAAGGCTACGGGCTCTCCGAGACTTCGCCGGTGGCGTGCTGCAATCCGACTGACACGAACGAGTTCACCGGCACCATCGGCCTACCCATTCCTTCAACGGAAATCGCTATCCTCGATGATGACGGCAAGCCTGTTCCCCTCGGCGATACGGGCGAGATCGCTATTCGCGGCCCGCAGGTCATGGCCGGTTACTGGAACCGGCCGGACGAAACCGCCAAGGTCATGACCCCCGATGCCTTCTTCAAGACCGGCGACGTTGGTGTGATGGACGAGCGCGGTTACGTGAAGATCGTCGACCGCAAGAAAGACATGATCCTGGTGTCGGGTTTCAATGTCTATCCGAACGAAATCGAAGCCGTGGTGGCAGCGCATCCCGGTGTGATGGAATGCGCCTGCATCGGTGTGCCGGATGCCAGCTCGGGCGAGGCAGTGAAGCTGTTCGTGGTGCGCAAGGATCAATCGCTCACCGTTGAGCAGTTGGCTTCCTATTGCAAGGAACAGTTTGCTGGTTACAAGAAGCCGAAGTACATCGAGTTCCGCAACGAACTGCCGAAGTCGAATGTGGGCAAGATCCTGCGCCGCGAGCTGCGCGACGAGAAGAAAGCTGCCTGAATTTCGAGACAAGCCCGGAAGGCGATCGCCGACCGGGCCGACAACTTCTTGGTTGCCAGCCGGCCTGGAGCAGGCCACAATCGGCAGTGAAACGCTTGCCGGTGTCGTGGCAAGAACCCTCCTGGTCTCGCGCCTTTCGTGTTAAAAATTGCGCTGGCACGGTCCGGGTATGACACCAGGCGCCATTCGCGCGAAGTCGAATTCTCAACGTTTATACAAAAACAGTACAAGGAGACAGACCATGGAAAAACTCTGGCTGAAATCGTATCCGCCGGGCGTGCCTGCAGAAATCGACTGCACCCAGTACCGCTCTCTCGTGCAGCTGCTCGATGAATCCTTCCGCAAGTTCGCTTCGCGCAATGCATTCGTCTGCATGGGCAAGTTCCTGACCTATGCGGAAGTCGACGAGCAATCCAAGAAGCTGGGCGCCTGGCTGCAGGGCAGGGGATTGAAGAAGGGCGCACGCGTCGCCGTCATGATGCCCAACG
>DASVLM010000781.1:0-10935 GCA_036384875.1 Noviherbaspirillum sp. | reverse complement strand
CGACGGCTATATCGCCAAGCCGATCAACCTCGACAATTTCATGCAGAAGGTGAAGGCGGCGCTCGGCGACACCTGAGGCCCTGCCAAGGTCGCTACCACTAGTTCTCGGTCAGGAACTGACCCGGCAACGCGCGACGTACCGGAGCCAATCCGCGCCCATGCAGCAGGCGGCGCGTATCCTCGATCATGTCGGGGTTGCCGCACAACATGAGGCGCGATGCTTCCGCGGAGAGCGGTACGCCTGCGGCGCGCTCCAGTTCTCCCGATTCCAGCAGCGTCGTGATCCGGCCGTGCAAGCATGAAGGGTCGGTTTCCCGCGTGGTAGTGCGTATGACCTGCAGCGACGCACCCGCATCCTTATGATCGACAGCGAGTTGTTCCAGCTCGTCGCCATAGGCGAATTCACCGGCATGCCGCACGCAATGCACCAGGAACATGCGTTTGAATCGCTCCCACACGCAGGAATCGCGCAGCATCGAGATGAACGGTCCTATCCCCGTGCCGGTGGAGAGCATCCACAAGTCGTCGCCGCCGGTGAAGCGGTCGGGAGTCATGAATCCGTAACTGATCTTTTCGACAAGAATCGGGCTTCCCGCATGCAATGCCTTGACCTGGGACGTGAATTTTCCCTCGGGGACCACGATGCCGTAAAACTCCAGGCCGGGACTGGCCGGCGACGAGGTCATGGAATAGGCCCGCCAGACCATGCCGTGCTCATCGGGCAGGCCAAGGCGGGCGTACTGGCCGGCGGCGAAGATATAGCCGGGCGGCTTGGTCGTTTCAAAGGTAAAGAGACGGTCCGTCCACCAGTGGATGGAGACAACGGTTTCGAGGCTGGCTTTTCCCTTGGCGAGTATGTCATCGAACATGTTCACACCTTCAAATGGAAAACGCCGCAGGACGGCTTCCCGTTTTCCCGTTGCTAAACAGCTTCCGTCTTGCGCTTGAAATGGATTTCGATGCCCGCCAGCTTGCGCAGGCTGTTGCTGTTGCGCAGCAGGTCGGCCAACGTGACCTCATCGAGCACCGCCAGGTAGGCCGCAGTCGCCCTGCGCAGCGCACCCTGCAGCTCACAGGAAGGCGACAGGATGCATTCGTTGATCTTGCGGTCGAAACATTCCACCATCATGAAGTCCGGCTCGGTGCGACGCACCACGGCACCGATGTTGATGTCCGCCGGCTCCTTTCCCAGCCGCAGGCCGCCGCTGCGTCCTCGTATCGTTTCGACAAGTCCTGCCAGCCCGAGCTGGTGCACCACCTTCATCAGGTGGCTCTTGGAGATGCCGTAGGAATCGGCAATATCCTGAATGGTCACCAGACGGTCCCGGTTCAAACCGAGGTACATCAGGGTACGCAACGAATAGTCGGTGTAGTCGGTCAGGCGCATGGTCGTCGATCCAGGGCGGCAAGCCGCCGGAAATGGATAAGATCGACCAATTATATATCTTAAGGCGGGGCAACGCCGGAAATGCCCGATCCAGCTTGCAACGGCGCTACACCCGCTTGCTCGTCACCACCCGGGCCTCGCCGCGATCGCCGACCGTATGCAGTGTCACCGGCCGCCGCCAGACGCGGCCGATATATTCCAGTACGCGTTCGGCACGCTGCAGATCGACGCCGCGGCCGTCGCTCTGGTGGTCGTGCACCAGTTGCAGGCTGCCATCCACATGCAAGTGGTTGGCGGCGATGCGCGGCGCGCCATAGTTGAATTTCGGCGCGAGGATGGCTTCGTGCACCGCGTGGACTTCGTTGTCGGAAATCCGGATGGCGCCATCGTCGCGTGCTTCGTAGACGAAGAGTTCGAGCTTTTCGATCAGGTCGCGCGTCAGGTAATTGCGGACGAAGCCGAAATCGTCTTCTTCCTTCATGATGCGCCGCGCATTTTCCAGGCCATGCTTTTCGATGATGTCTTCCCACATCGAAAAGCCGAGGTGGTAAGGGTTCACCGCGAGCGCGAGCTGGCGTTCCGCCGCATAAGGCCGCACCACGTCGGAGTGCGCCTTGATCGCAGAGAGGTACAGGTCGTGCGGCAGGAAGTCTGCTTCACGCAGCAGGCGCGCATGCCAGTAGGAAGCCCAGCCCTCATTCATGATCTGGCAGGCGAATACCGGGTAAAAGTAGAACGATTCTTCCCGCACGGCGAGGAAGATGTCGCGCTCCCAGTCTTCCAGCTCCGGGCCGTAGTGGGCGATGAACCATAGCAGGTCGTATTCCGGCTGCGGCGGAATCGACGCGCGCTTCGCTGCCGATTGCGGGTCGGGCTGGGGCCGCTCGCCCGGCAGCGAACGATAGCGCCGATGAAAGACATCGAACGGCTGCTCCGGTTCCGGCTCCGCTTTTCTAGCGGCCGGTTGCGCAGAGTAGAGCGGTCGATACAGTTCGCGGTTGATATCGATGTGGGGCTCCAGCGCCAGCGCAGCGTCGAGCACCGCCTCGACGCGCTCCTGGCCATACTCCTGCACTGCCGTTTCAATGCGGTGAGCACGATCCGCGGCCTGCTCCAGGATGTGGCCGCCGGCCATCTCCATGAATTTCGCGAACAGATGGTTGTTCTTCGCGAAGTCCGCGTGCCCGAGCACATGTGCCGTCACCAGCGTGTTTTCCGGCAGCGTGTTGCCGTTGACGAGATAGGCGCGGCAGGGATCGCCGGGGAACATCACTTCGAAGATGCGTGAATGACCCATTCCTTGGCGAATGAGTTGGTGGATGTAGCGCACGCCGAACGACCAGTGGTGCATGCGCACCGGCAAACCGTAGACGGCGATTTCCATCATGAAGTTGTTGGGCACCATCTCGAAATCGACCGGGTAATAGTCGAGGCCGAGCTGGCGCGCAAGCTCTTCGATGCGTCCGGCATACTGCTTGAGTTGTTCAGCGGCTTCCGCCGATGTTGTGGTGCACATGAAGCTTCCTTGTTCGTGACTTGGTCGTAGCCTGGTCCGCGCTTAGTCTTCCGTTTCCTGCTGCACGAAGAATTTGCGGATGGCTTTCCATACGTCTTCATGCTTGGTCAGCACACTGCTGCCTATCGGTGCACCGCCGCGTTCCAGTTCGGTGCACAGCATCTTCATTTCCGTCTCGCTGGTGCGCGGCGATCCGGGAACCGTCTCGACGTAGCCGATGTAGTTGAGCAGCTTCGACAGCTTGCCGAGGTTGTCCAGCGCGGCGGCACGGTCTTCGGTGAAGTTCTCGCCGTCGGACGCATAGAACAGGTAGCCGTTGTACTTCGACGGGTCGTATTCCGTTTCAACCATGTCGAGCGCCAGCTTGAACGCAGTCGATGCGCCGGTGCCGCCGGTGCCGCTGACGTTGAAGAACTCGCTTTCGGAAAACTCCCAGGCCTGCGTGGTGTGCGCGATAAAGCGCGTCTCCACCTTGCCGTAGCGGCGGCGTATGCCTTGCAGCACGAAGAAGAAGAAACTCTTCGCCAGCTTGCGCTCCGCATCCGTCATGCTGGCCGACACGTCGAGTGCGAACAGCACCACCGCATTGGTGGCCGGCTTGCGCCGTTGTACCAGCTGCTTGAAGCGCAAGTCTTCGTTAGTGAACGGCACCGGGTCTTCCTGCGTTGCACGGCGCTTGACCGCTTCCTTGACCGTACGCCGGCGATCGAGCCGCGCGCGCGCGCCATGCTTGTCCCAGCCTTCGCGGACATATTCCTCGTCGTTAATGCTGGTATTGCGCTTGGGTTGCAGGTCGGGCAGCTGCAGTTCTTCCCACAGCCAGTCGATGATGTCGTCGACCTTGAATTCCAGCAGCAGCTTGACCTCGCCGTCGTTGTTGCCGCCTTCGCCCATTTCATCTCCCGCTTCGGGCTGCGCCTGGCGCAGCACGTCGCCGGGCTTGCCCTGGCCTTGTCCCGCGCTGGTGTAACCCTGCGAGGAAGAGTCGGCCAGGCGGAAGCGGGCATGCTCCAAGAGCCGCACCGGCACCTGCACCGTGCGCTCCTGCGAACCGGTAATGACATCCGGCCCGGCGACGAGATCGGGCAGGTTCTGCTTGACCGCGTCGCGTACTTTCTGGTTGTGGCGCAACCAGTCCCGAGAACCGCGCGAGAACAGGTCGTACCAAGGGGTTTCGGCAGAGATCGTGATATGTTCAGTCATAGAAGCCTTCGTTCACTCATGTCCGCTCACTCCTGCGCCATCAGCGTGGTCACATAGTTGAGCGCCTCGCGCGCGCTGTGGCTGTCGTAGCCGTACTCGTCCACCAGCCGCTTTTCGACGACGGAAATCTTTTTCCTGACATCCTCGTCGGGCCGTGCACTGGAGCTGACCAGCCGCAGCACTTCGCGCCTTTGCTCGAACAGGTATTGCTGCACGGCGTTATGCAGTTGCGCATGGCTGTCGAGCGTGAATTTCTCGCCGCGCTTGAACGCGCCCATCGCCTTGCGCACCACCTCCTGGCGGAAAGACTGCTTGCCGGAATCGGAGATGTGGATCTTTTCCTCGACTGCGCGCAGGAAACGTTCGTCGGGTTTGCGTTCCTCGTTGGTGATGGGGTCCTTGATCTGGCGGTTGTCCAGCATCGCTTCCACTTCGTCGAGATACTTGTCGAGCAAGTCCTGTGCTTCCTGCTCGAAGGACACGAACAGTGCCTTGTGCACGTCTTCCTTGACCCAGCGGTTGTAGAAGTCCTTGCGCGCCAGCACCAGGTAATCGATCCACTTGCGCTTGCGCTTGGGATCGATGCGCGCATCATTCTCGATCGCATCTTTCAGCGCGAGCAAGACATCCATCGTGGTCAGGCTGTGCGCGTTCGACTGGATGATGGCGTTCGACAAGGCATTGATCACGAAACGCGGCGAAATGCCGGCCAGACCTTCGTCGGGCATGCGCTGCTTCATGCGTTCCACTTCGGCGTGCGCATAGCCTTCCACGTCTTCATTGGCGTAGAGGCGGACCTTCTTGCTAAGTTCCGTCTCCTTGTCGTCGCCTTCGTGCAGGCGCGTGAAGATCGCGAACACCGCCGCCGCATGCAGCACATGCGGATCGAGATGCACTTCACGGAAGGCAGGTGCCGCCGAGGAAATCAGTTTCTTGTAAATTCGTGCCTCGTCTTTGTAATTCAGCGTATAAGGCACCTGGATAATTACCATGCGATCCAGCAGCGCCTCGTTCTCGCTCTCCTGCAGGAACTTGCGGAATTCCGCGAGATTGGTATGCGCAAGGATCGTCTCATCGAGATAGATCAGCGGGAAGCGCGACACCTTCACGTTCTTTTCCTGCGTGAGCGTCAGCAGCAGGTAAAGAAATTCGCGCTTGACCTTCAGGATCTCGATCATCTCGAGCATGCCGCGGCTGGCCGCATACACCGCGCCGGACCACGACCATGCGCGCGGGTCGCCTTCATCGCCAAACTCCGCCACCTTCGACAAGTCCACCGAGCCGACGAGGTCGGCCAGGTCGGCAGTCGTCGGATCGTGCGGCGCGTAAGTGCCGATGCCGACGCGGCCCGCTTCCGAAATGAAGATGCGTTCGACCGGCATGCGCAGGAAATCACCTTTGAATTCCATATCGAGCCGCGTCCTGCAATGCGGGCAGACTTCGCCGGTGATCTCGACGCCATAGGTTTCGCGGAAGCGCGGGCGCAGCGAGTGCGGCACGAGGTGCAGCGGCGACTCATGCACCGGGCAACCCTTGATTGCGTACAGCGCGCCGGCTTCGGTCATGCTGTACTCTTCGAGCCCGCGCTTCAACAGGATCACGAGCGTCGACTTGCCGCCGGATGGCGGGCCCAGCAGCAGCAGGAGACGACGGCCCACTTCGGAGCCGGCCGCTGCTGCCTTGAAATAATCGACCACGCGGCCGATCGATTCGTCGACACCGAACAAGTCGTCTTCAAACGATTTACAGCGGAAAGTGCCGTTCTCTTCCTCGCCGCCCATCCAGCGGATCATGTCCCACATGTATTGATGCGATGTGCGCGCCGCGCCCTTGGGGTCGGCGGCAAGCACTCGCTCGATGAATTCGGACAAGGTGCCCGACCAGTAGCTTGCACGGTGGTCCTTCGTGAAAGCCACCAGGCTTTTCATGAATTCGCCTTGCCGTTCGGTATGCTGCATATCCTGTTGCGTCGTCATCGCAGGTGCTCCCCATCAGTTGTCCGAATGTACTAGACACCCGGAAGTGGAATACGTTTCTGTCGCTCTCGATTCAGTATAGGCCGCAAGGAATTCGTCGAATGATGAGAACGATCAATGCCGACGGTCATACTCGTTGCGTTCCATGCTTCTCTGCATTCGTTCGAGGAGCAAGATGCATGCAAGCATATGCAATGCCATGCAATGACCTGCGCATGAATCGGATGCGAGCGCACTGCGTTTCGGCAATAATTGACATGGATCAAGGGCGAAACACAGTGCGCTGCCCATAGTGCGACCATGGCCGGCGGAGCGTGCCGCGACGGCAGGAGAACTCACATGCAACTTCAATTTCTAGGCGCCACCGGGACCGTGACAGGATCGCGCTATCTGCTTAACGCAGGAGGCTCTTCGATCCTCGTCGACTGCGGGCTGTTCCAGGGCTACAAGCAGCTGCGTTTGCGCAACCGCGCGCCGCTGCCGGTTGAACCTTCCTCGCTCGACGCGGTAGTGCTAACGCATGCCCACCTCGACCACAGCGGATACATTCCCTTGCTGGTAAAAAACGGATTTCGTGGAAAGATTTACTGCAGCAGCGCCACGTTTGACCTCTGCAAGATCATGCTGCCCGACAGCGGCCGGCTACTGGAAGAAGAAGCCTTCTTCGCCAACCGCCACGGTTATTCGAAGCACGATCCCGCGCTGCCGCTCTATACGGAAGATGATGCATTGCATTCGCTCAGGCAGTTCTCGCCGGTACCGTTCAGCGAACGCATTGCGCTTTCGAGCGGGCTGCACATGCGCATGGTGCGCGCCGGCCACATTCTCGGTGCGGCCACGATCAGCTTTGACGACGGTCACACGACGCTGACCTTTTCCGGCGACCTCGGCCGCCCCGGCGACCCGGTGCTGCCGGCGCCGTCACTGATAGAACATACCGACTACCTGGTGGTGGAATCCACTTACGGCAACCGCAAGCACGATCCCGAAAACCCGATGGATACGCTGGCGGAAATCATCCGCCGAACAGCAGCGCGCGGCGGCGTGGTGATCATTCCCTCGTTTGCAGTCGGACGCGCGCAGATGATGCTGTACTACCTCCATCGTCTCAAGGAAGAAGGCAAGATTCCGCATGCGCTGCCGGTCTACCTGAACAGCCCGATGGCAGCAGACGCCACCGCGCTCTACAGCGCGCATTACAAGGACCACAAGCTCTCCCGCAGCGAATACGAAGCGATATGCCGCTCGGCAAAGGTCGTCAACTCCGTCGAAGAGTCGAAGGCATTGAATGAGCGCCGGGTGCCGATGGTCATCATTGCCGCCAGCGGCATGGCAACCGGCGGACGCGTCCTGCATCACCTGAAGGCCTTCGCGCCGGATTCGCGCAACACGATTTTGTTCGCCGGCTTTCAGGCGGGCGGCACGCGCGGCGCGGCAATGGTAGGCGGCGCTACCTCGGTAAAGATCCACGGCGAATACGTGCCGGTGCGGGCTAAAGTGATCCAGATGGAAAACCTGTCGGCCCATGCCGACGCCGATGAAATACTGGGCTGGCTCGGCGGATTCAAGAAGCCGCCGAAGATGACCTTCATCACGCACGGTGAAGCCGATGCTGCCGACGCCTTGCGCATTCGCATCAACGAGCGCCTGAAGTGGAACTGCTGCGTGCCGGAATACCTGCAGGAAGTGACGCTCGATTGAACATCCGGCCCAAGCCCTCCCTGGCACTGCCTACGTCCCGAAGGAGAACCCAATGATTCCGATTCTGTTTGCGATGCCCGGCAATGAAGCCTTTGCCTTGCATCTGGACCGCGCCATGTCGTGCGAAGTAGGGCGCCTGGAAGTCAGGCGCTTTCCCGACGGCGAATCGCATGTGCGCCTGCTCTCGCCGGTGCGCGAGCGCGACGTCGTATTTGTCTGCACGCTGGACCGGCCGGACGAAAAAATCATGCAGCTGTATTTCGCCGTCAGCATTGCGCGTCAGCTCGGCGCGCGCCGCGTCGGCCTCGTCGCACCCTATCTTTCATACATGCGGCAGGACGCGCAATTCCGCGAAGGCGAGGGCATTACCTCGGATTACTTCGCGCGCTTCCTCTCCGATTTCTGCGACTGGCTGGTGACAGTGGACCCGCACCTGCACCGGCATCATCGCCTCAACGAGATTTACAGCATTCCCACCAAGGTGGTGCAGGCCGCGCCCGCCATCGCGCGCTGGGTGGACGAGAATGTCGACAACCCCGTCATCATCGGCCCCGACGCCGAGAGCGAACAATGGGCCGGCAAGGTAGCGCAGGCAATCGAATGCCCGCACGTGATCCTGCAAAAGGTGCGCTCCGGCGATCGCGAGGTGGCGGTGTCGGCGCTCGATGCGTCGACGTGCGAAGGCCGCACGCCGGTCATCGTCGATGATATCGCCTCCACCGGCAAGACGATGATCGCCGCTGCCGAGCGGCTGCGTGCAGCGAGCCTGCCGCGTCCGGTGTGCGTGGCAATACACCCGGTGTTTTGCGACGGCGCGCATGAAGAATTGTCGGCCTGCGCCGAACGCATCGTCAGCTGCAATACGATCGTCCATCCTTCCAACGCCATCGATATTGCCGAAGCGGTCGCGGTTGCCGCGGTCGAGTTGATGGCCGTGCTGCCGGTCGGCGACCTGTAAATTTCGCACCATGCGCTGCACATCTTTCGTGCAGCGCCGCACCACTCTCCGGCGTCTGGCTATTGCATGCACGCCACAATTCAACGGCTGCCCGCGCAAATCTTTTTTCACTGCGATACACTGGTTTTGCGGAAGCAAGTATTTGCCGGTGGAACGGAGTTTGCATGGCCGCTATTGTTGCCGCTGTTGTTACACCACCGGAATCCTGCGATCAAGTTTTTGTCGCATCGGCTCGATAACAGCAGTGATGGGCACGCAATACTTCTGCTGCACAGGCAGCAGCCGCAAGTCGACACAGCATGCCATCGAGGAGTTAGCAACATGACCATTACTCTGGCCCGTTCGCATTCTGTCTACAACACCCGCGAGGTGGAAACGGCACAGGAAAAGGCGCGTGCGATGAAATCGCCCGAGCTCGAAGCGTTCTACGACAACATGCTCGCCCTCGGCGGCGACCGCTTCGTCACCACGCCGTCCACCACCGAAGCACTCGATCCGCTCTACGACGATTGCCCGAATTTCGGCGAAGTGCTGGACGACCTGCGCCGCTACCTCGGCCTTGCGCTCGCAGGCGGCGCCGGACTCAATGTGATGCCGGTGCTGCTGCTGGGCGATCCCGGCGTCGGCAAGACGCACTTCGGCAAGCGCCTCGCTGCCGCGCTCGGCACCGAATTCGAATTCATCAGCATGAACGCGCTCTCCGCCGGTTTCGTCATCACCGGCAGTTCGTCCACCTGGAAAGGGGCGAAGTGCGGCAAGGTGGCCGAACGCCTCGTGCGCGGCAAATTCGCCAATCCTGTCGTGCTGCTCGATGAAGTGGAGAAGGCGACCGGTTCCACGCAATCCGATCCGATGGCCGCGCTCTACCAGTTGCTCGAACCTGAAACTTCACGCGCCTTCCACGACGAATTCATCGATGTGGACCTCGATGCCAGCCAGGTCTTCTGGGTGCTCACCGCAAACAGCCTGGAAGGCATTCCGCCGGCGCTGCTGAGCCGCATGGCAGTCTACGATGTGCCCGCACCAACGGCGGATCAGGCCGCGGCGATCGCACAGCGCGTCTACAGCGGCCTGCTCGCCGAGCTCAAGCTGCAGAACATCGATCCCGACCTGACCGAAGGCGTGCTCGGCAAGCTCTCCGAAGTTTCTCCGCGCGAGATGCGCAAGTCGCTGCTCGATGCGCTCGGCTACGCGGTTGCCGCAGGACGCAGTGCATTGCTGCCGGAAGATGTGCGCATCAAGGCGGATGCGGGCAAGCGCAAGATCGGGTTCTGAGCGGCAATCTTTCCGCCCAAGCGACATTCGCCGCAAGCCTCATGCTCTTGAGGCTTGTCAATTTTTCTCCATCCTTCGCCAGACTTGCCTGAACTGCCACAGCCGTAAGCAAGTCCTATGTTGAAGACGCTGCCCGCACCGGCGGGCGGCGCCATGTTTCTGCATCTTCAAAAACGGAGGCTAGATTGAAAAAAACGTCCCTGATACTGGCGGCTTCGCTGCTGTCGCTTTCCGGCATCGCATTTGCCCAGGCACAGATCCAGGAACCCATCAGCGGCATTCGCGAATCGACCGATCCGTCCGTCGCGGCCGAGGTCGAGCGCCGCGCAAACGAACTGCAGTCGCAGCAATCGCAGCAGGATGCGTCGGGGCAGAGCAGCACTAGCGGCAGCAGCGCAGCGGGACGTCCCGCACACGGCAAGCGTCCGCACCACGGCAGCAAGCATCGCATGCACAAGAAGAGCAGCACGTCGGATACGTCGGGCGCATCAGGCTCATCCTCCAATGCACCTGCTAATGCACCTGCTTCATCGTCGGATAGCTCGGGATCTTCGGGCACCTCGGGCAGCACCACCGGTACTGCCGGCGCTGGCGATACTACTGGCACATCCGGCACAACTAGCACCACAAACTCCCAGGGGAAGTAAGCCAGCGGCCGGCCCGGCCATCACTGCCGCATTGCCTCCGGTGACCGCATCCATTCAAAGATGCGCGGCCACAGGAGGCGGTGCGCATTCTCGCCCACCAGCGCGCCCACATGCGCCAGCGCCACGCCGGTGTCGCCTTCGTAGCACAGCACGCGCTTGATCTCCGAACCCGCCTCGCGCATGAACCCGGTGATCGATTCCGGCGGCACGACCACGCTGGCCGGATCGCATATTGCAAGGAACGGCGCCTGCACATCGAGCGGGCCGACCGG
>DASVLM010000780.1:0-2774 GCA_036384875.1 Noviherbaspirillum sp. | reverse complement strand
ACCAAGCCGTTCGGAATGGATGAATTGCTGGCCCGTATGCGCGCAGCGCTGCGGCACCAGCTTCAGGTTCACGGCGAGCGGCCGGTGTTTCGGTCGGGCGACCTGTCCGTCGATCTGGTACGCCGTATCGTCAAGGTCGGCGAGCGGGAAGTGAAGCTGTCACCCAAGGAATACGAGCTGTTGCGCGTGCTGGTGCAGCACGCCGGCAAAGTATTGACCCATCGTTTCCTTTTGAAGGAGCTGTGGGACGAGCTGACCGATGCGCAATATCTTCGCGTCTATGTACGTCAGCTCAGGCAAAAGATCGAATCCGATCCCGAGCGCCCGCTATTCGTTCTCACCGAGACCGGTATCGGTTATCGGCTGCGCGCGGCGGACTAAAGCGTTTTCAAGCAAAACGCCCGTCCCGAACTTGGATAGCGGGATGGAGACCGCTTCGCGTCAAGAAAACGCGTCAAAGATAAAAGCTCGAAGCGTGATCGAGTTTCGAAGCTGGAACCTTTGTCGGTTGCGATGATTAGTTTTCAGTGTGGTGGCTCAGAAGTTCTCTTCACTGTTGCCGCGAGACCGTCAAGAGAACTTCTGAACCAAAACCACACTGGAATTACAGACTTCTAGTGTCCTTTCGAATCTGAAGTTCACATCCTTCGGTCGTCGCAGAGATTGCGAACGTCGGACTAGCGACACTAGCCACCGGGAGATTCATCATGGCACGCAAATATTCCAGGAAAGCGTCCGCCAAGGTTGGGCGCGCGATGAAGAAGCGCAAGTCAGGTACCTTGAAGAGTGGCCGCTCAGGCCGAAAGGTCAAGAGCCGCAAGCAGGCGATCGCGATAGGCCTTTCCGAAGCAAGAGCTTCCGGCGCCCGAGTACCGAAGAAGGCCTCGAAAAAGCGCAAGACCGCCAAGAAGGGAAAAAAGAAGACCGCCAAGAAGCGGAAGGCAGCCTAAGACCTATTTCGGTCAATGAAGCGATCCAACCTGCATTCGTGCCGGTTGGATCGCTTCATTATTTCCTGAATCCTGATCGGTTCTGATTGATCAGAACCTGGCTTTAGATCGTTGTTTTGAGGCGCCTTCTTGGCGCGAACCGGCCTCCATCCCGCCATCCAAGTCCGCGACAGGCTTTCGCTCGAAACCGCTGTGGCACGAGCAGCCCGTCTCAACCGGCCTTGCGATGCCGTGCGGCCGATCGGTGCGATCGTTTGGCGGGACGGCGCTGCGGCGCGCGCCTGGATGTTGACCGGCTGCTTCGTTTGGCCGGTCCCTTGCTCTTCAGGCTCTGCTTAAGCGCATCCATCAGGTTGATGACATTGCTGGGCTTTTCTTCGCGCTCGGCCACCTTGACCGGCTTGCCGGCGGCCTTGCGCCTTACCAGTGCCTTCAGCGCATCTTCATATTCGTCCTTGAATTTCGACGGATCGAAATGTGCGGCTTTGCTGTCCAGGATATGTCCGGCAAGTTCGATCATGTCCTTCGATATCCTCGGATTCTTGATGTCGTCGAAATATTCGCCTTCGTCGCGCAATTCGTAAGGGTATCGCAGCGTCGTTCCGAGCAGACCCTTGCCCAGCGGCTCGATGGCCATGACGTGCTCGCGGTTGGTCAGGACGATCCGGGCCAGCGCAACGCGGTCCTGCTCCTTCATAGCATCGCGGATCACCGCGAAGGCGTCAATTCCGGCCTTGCCATCCGGGGCGATATAATAGGGGTGGTCCAGATAACGCTTGTCGATCTCGTCCTTTGGCACGAAACTGTCGATATCGATCGTATGGTTGCTCTCGATCTGAACCGCCTCGAGTTCGTCCTTGTCGATCTCGATATACTGACCCTTTTTCAGCTCATAGCCGCGGCCCTTCTGGTCGCCTTCGACGACATCGCCGGTCTCGGTATCGACCATCTGCTGCTTCAGCCGATTGCCAGTCTCCGTGTTGATCATGTGGAAGCGGGTCTTCTGGACTGCGGTGGAGGCGGGATAGAGCAGTACCGGGCAGGTCACGAGTGAGAGCTTGAGGGAGCCTTTCCAATAGGCGCGAGCGGCCATTACAATCTCCGGCTTGCCAGACAGGGGGAAATTCTGGAACTTTCAACGGAACGTGAGGGTTTTCGTTCCGGATTTGCCGCCAAGGCATCAGTCAGGCATCAGTGCCGTTTCATGGAGTGTGCCGGTGTCGCCAGGAAGCCTGTCCACCTATCGAAAGAAGCGTGATTTCGAAAAGACCGCCGAGCCGAGCGGCAGCGTCAAGGTCGCGCCGGCGGAGCAGCGGCGCTTCGTGATCCAGAAGCATGATGCGACACGGCTGCATTACGACCTGCGGCTGGAATTCGATGGCGTCTTCAAGTCCTGGGCGGTGACCAAGGGGCCTTCGCTCGATCCGCATGACAAGCGCCTCGCGGTCGAGGTCGAGGACCATCCGCTGGATTATGGCGATTTCGAAGGCACCATTCCGGAAGGACAATATGGCGGCGGCACAGTTCAGCTCTGGGACCGCGGCTATTGGGAATCCGATGATCCCGAGCGCGGCTTCAAGAAGGGCGATTTGAAATTCACCCTCCATGGCGAGAAGCTGCATGGCAGCTGGGTGCTGGTGCGCATGCGCAACGATCGCTATGGCGGCGGCAAACGCACCAACTGGCTCCTGATCAAGCACCGCGACGAATATGCCCGCGAAGGCAAGGACAACGACATCCTGGATGAGGACCAGTCGGTCGCTTCCGGCCGCTCAATGGGGCAGATCGCGGAAGGCGAGGGAAGGGCGCCGAAACCCTTCATGC
>DASVLM010000779.1:0-1661 GCA_036384875.1 Noviherbaspirillum sp. | reverse complement strand
TCGAAAAAATGCACCCTGCCCGGTGCCGAGTTGGCGAGCAGCGCTTCCATGCGCGAGCCGTTGGCGAGTTCAACGATGTAGGTCGTGACATCGCCGACATACAGGAAGTCGCACACGCGGCCGGACACGCGATTGGGCATCGCGGGAAAATCGCCGGCATGCCCGATCTTCAACTGCTCGGGGCGCAGCGCGAGCCAGCCGCGTTGCCCAACATGTTCCGCTCCGGAGGATGGTGCGACCACCGCACCCGCATGCGCAGTGTCGAGGAACAGGCGGCCGTTCTCCACGCTACTTACCGTCGCCGCCATGAGCGTGCAGTGGCCGATGAAATCCGCGACGAACTTGTTTATGGGGAAGCCGTAGATTCGAGCCGGATCATCGAGTTGCATTATCCTGCCCTGCCGCATCACGCCGACGCGGTGCGACAGCGCCAGCGCCTCGTCCTGCGAATGCGTGACGAAGACGAAGGTAATGCCAAGCCCGCGCTGCAGCCGCATAAGCTCCACCTGCATCTGCTCGCGCAGCTTGGCATCGAGCGCGGCCAGCGGCTCGTCCAGCAGGAGGATTTTCGGCAGGTCGGCAATCGCGCGCGCCAGTGCCACGCGTTGCCGCTCGCCGCCGGACAATTCATGCGGGAAGCGTGCAGCCTTGCCGGTCAGGGCAACCTCTTCCAGCACTTCCGCCACGCGCTTCCTGGTTTCGGCGGCGGGCTTGCCGCGCATCTGCAAAGGGAAGGCGATATTGCGCTCCACCGTCAAGTGCGGAAACAGCGCGTAGCTCTGGAACACGGTATGGATGGGACGCTCTTCCGGCGGAATGCCGAGCAGGCTCTTTCCCTCGAGAAGAATGTCGCCGCCATCGGGCAGTTCGAAGCCGGCGATCATGCGCAGCAGCGTCGTCTTGCCGCAACCGGACGTTCCCACCAGCGAGAAAAATTCTCCGGCTGCGATCTCGAAACTCACATTATCGACGGCGCGCAGATCGCCGAAGCGGCGTGTAACGTTGCGAATTTCGAGCAAAGCCATGCGAACACCCCTTCACGAGCGCTTGCCACAAGGTTCCGGTTGCGGCCGGAACATCTCATTATCACGACGGCGGGAATAACGACCAAGCTCCTGCATCAAAAGTTGATTGCCCAAACCTGCGAAATCCAGCGCGCACGGCCCGCAATATCGACAAACATGATCGTCATCAAAGCGGCAGCATCCGCGGCAACGATCATGGAGTGAGGAGTTTTTCCGCTGTCCATTTTTCCAGGCGGCTTCCCGTTTCCCGCCTCCCCCACCATCGAGTGTCGCCCTATGGAAAAGAAAGACCAGGCACGTTTGAGCGCGCACACGCAGGAAGTCGCACGCTTGAAGAAACAAGTCGAAAACAGCAAGCTGGACGAAACCAGCCTGATCCAGCGCGAGCAGCATTACCGTGCGATCTTTGACAATGCATCGATCGGCCTGGCCCAGTTGGGGCCGGATGGCCGCTTCATCGAAGTCAATCGCCAGTTCTGCCGCATTCTCGGGTATGGCCGCAAGGAATTGCTCGGCCTCACTTACCTCGACATCACGCACCCCGACGATCGCAACAAGGATGTGAAGGTCAGGCAGCAACTGCTGTCCGGGAAGCGCAGCAACGCGGTGCTCGAAAAGCGCTACGTGCGCAAGGAC
>DASVLM010000778.1:0-3770 GCA_036384875.1 Noviherbaspirillum sp. | reverse complement strand
TAGCCTTCGACTTCAGTGACGTAGCGGCGGTCGTAGTGAATGCGGTGCCCGTTGAAGGTCAGCGCCGAATAGCGGAACAGCAGCACATCATCCGGATCGATCCGGCGTTCCCATGCCGCATTACCGGGCGCTGCCTTGGGCGGCGGTGCCACGTCGTCCGGCTTCGCCAGTTCGCGGTAGACGATGTCGTGGAACTCCGTCAGCGCGATCTCTGTGCTGTCGTTGCGGCGAATGTCATGGCGCACCTTGACGAACACCAGCGGGCCGGTCCTGCCATGCTTCTCGGTGACGTCGGCAATCGTGGAGGTGCGTGTCACCTGGTCGCCGATGCGCAGCGGCTCGCGGAATTCGAACTGGCTGCCGGCCCACATCCGCCTTGGCAGCGGCACCGGCGGAAGAAATCCGCCGCGTTTTACATGCCCGTCCGCGCCGACTTCCGACTGGCGATAGAGCGGCAGGAAGTAAAGCCAGTGCCACAACGCGGGCAATGCGGTTCCTGCCGGCGGACGTTCAGCCTCGCGATCCAGCGTGGCCGACAGTGCCGCGTATGGTGTCGCGGTAAGCATGTCGGATACCGACTCGGTTCGTCCTATCCATTCGTTCAAGTTCATCCTGTTGCCTCTGCATGAAAGGTGATGGTCAACTCATCGTTGCATGCAGTTTTGCGCAGCTGGATTCATTTGTATATTGCAAATTTTCTTGGTATTGATGCGTGTGATGCATGTATTTGTCGACGCACAATTGCTCATGGGATGCGGGCTCTTTTGGCGTTGCATATGCCGCCATTTACCGGTATGTTTTATTTGCCATTCAAATCTATACCGGGGAATTGATGCGTCATGAGCATGAATTTTGATCTTGCAGATTTGCGCGCTTTTGTCGCAGTGGCGGAGCTCAACAGCTTTCGCGCGGCGGCTGAATCGATTCACTTGTCGCAGCCGGCCTTGAGTCGCCGTGTGGAGAAGCTCGAAGCTGCGCTCGGCATACGTCTTTTCGATCGCACCACGCGCAGCGTGAGCTTGACGGCGGTGGGCCGGGACTTTTCCAAGAAGGCACGCGCCCTGCTTGACGACCTGGAAGATTCGCTGCTCAGTATGCGCGAGGTGGCATCGTCGCAGGTGGGTGAAGTCGTTATCGCCTGCATCCCTTCGGCGGTCTACTATTTTCTGCCGCAGGTTTTGAAGGAGTATCACGCGCAGTATCCAAGGATACGAGTGAGGATTCTCGATGACGGTGCCAACGCCGTGTTGGAAAGCGTCACGCGCGGCGAGGCCGACTTCGGCATCAGCATCATCGGTACGCAGGAGCCGGAAATCGAGTTCCAGTCCATCCTGTCCGAATCGTTCGTCGTTGCCTGCCGCAGCGACCATCCGCTCGCGGTCAAGCGACAGGTCACCTGGGCCGAGCTGGACCAATACGATTACATGACGGTCGACAAGAGCAGCGGCAACCGGCTGCTGCTGGACAATGCGCTCGCGACTGCGAATGCGCGGCCAAGCTGGCGCTACGAAGCCCGGCATATTTCGACGCTGGTCGGCATGGTGGAGGCGGGGCTCGGCATTGCAGTCGTGCCGCGCCTGTCCATGCCGATGGGGAAGCACCCGACACTGGTTTCCATCCCGCTGGCCGACCCCAGTGTGGAGCGCACCGTCGGATTGATTCGCCGGCGTGGCCGCGAATTGTCTCCATCGGCGCGCCAGCTGTACCAAATGATTGAACAGACCTGGCCGCGCCGTTTGCGTTAGCGCGATATGTCAATACAGGTAAGGGCAGCGCTTGGTGGCCGGTCGCGGGAGCTTCTTGAATGGCCTAAACAAAATCGGAAGCGGACGGTTGGCCATTGCGTGGGAATGGTAAGAATCGGCCATTTCCAGCCTGTCACTTCTCTCATATATTCAGTATTGCTCTGACAACTTTTCCATGGCAGGATGGCTCGGTTATGGCGTCATCGTCGCTGCCGTATTTCACGGTTTTTTATTGGTCTGATAAATAGGTGATCGTTGCAAACCCCAGACTTAGGGCGACTTCGCGGTCAGTCGGTGGCCGTGTATAGCGGCAGGCACCCGTGCATAACGGACGCTGGCAGTCCTGTTAAATATACAGTTAATCAGATATGGAACAAGTAGCCTTTCAGATTGGAAGAATTGCGATATGGGCCTTGCCTTTGGCTTGGTGCCTATTCGCTTGGATGGCTTTTCGCGGAGGATTGATGGTCGTAGGCATCGGTTTCGGCATCGCCGGAGTGTGCCTCTTACTGCGAAACGTCATGTTTCTTGAAACACTGACTACACCTGGGCGCTCCAGCAATTTCAGCTATTTCTTTGTCCCGTACAGTGAGGCGCCTTTCGGTTTTTTGCTTTCGTACCTCCTTCCTTTCGCAAGTAACGTTGGGCTGATCGTAGCTTGTGTTTTCCTGCTTGGTACGCCGTGTTTAACTCCATAATCAACCCCGACGGCTCCGCCGCTGGTTATTTTAGATCGTTAGCGCTTAGTGCTCGGAACACGAAGGTTTCATCACACCCGATTTGAATTTGAAACTATTAGGGATGCTGTAGATACATGAAAGAGAGACATCAAGGTGTGACGGATCAAGGATTGGTCCCTCCTCCAGTTGCGCCGCCGTACAACCCGGATCACAAGAATTACCTGTCGGCTGAATATGAAGTTTCGCTTAAGGACCCCGATAAAGCACCATATTCAAAGGAGCATCGAACTATCGCAGTCGTTGTTGCTTGTGTCGTTCTTGGTTACCTGATTGTGGGAACACTGACCGACAATCTCTATTTGCCTGCCAAGCGCTCCGGAATAGTTAAATTGCCGAGAATTGACGGTGTAGGATTTGCACTCGGAATTGCTACAAGTCTCATTGGATATTTCCGGCATATTTTCTCTCCAGAACCGGCTAAACGACCTTGGAGTAATACCGATGCAGCGCTCGTCATCTCCGGATATTTTCTTTTTGTTGCTCTGCCTATCTGGTTGCCGCGGATGCTTGGCTAACTCGCAGTTGGACATCGACGGCTGTGCGGCTGGTCAACTAGGTCGTTATCAACCTCAACAACGATATTTTTAGGAACTTATGTACTCATCGACCTTCATTTTTGATAAGGGACAATACGACGAAGAATTCTTTCGACTCGATGAAGCCATTGCCGAAGTAGCAAAGAAAATTCCAGGCTATCTCGGCGAGGAGACTTGGGAGAATAAAACAACAGGATTGATTTCAAATGTGTACTACTGGGAGTCACTTGAATCATTGCGGGCTCTAATAAAGCACCCGAAGCACGTTGAGGCGAAGCGAGCGCAGGAGAAGTGGCTGAATGGATATCAAGTCATCGTGTCGGAAGTCATTCGTGCGTACGGGGATGGAAAGATCAGCCATCCGGCCGGCACATTTGTTGATGCTAACCCGTCGCTGAACGTGGGCGCTACGCGCCGTTCAGCTTAGTCGTTATACCTATATATCCTTTCAATGTTTGGATATTAGAGAAGGAGCGGTGAATGCAATGTAAAAGCTGCGGTTCAGATAGTACGAGAAAATTTAGTGTCGTTTATGAAGAAGGAACCACAACAGGTAAGTCAGAAACCCTATCTGGCAACGAGATTACACACTTTTCACAGACTCCACTTGCCAAAAGATGCGCTCCTCCGAAAGAGCCGGAGATTGGAGGTTTTTTGGCATTTCTTATCCTAATTACTGCTTTATATGCGGCTATTCGGACGGGCATATTTTTCCAAGGCTTTTTTTATAGCGTCATTGCATTTGCCGT
>DASVLM010000777.1:0-6333 GCA_036384875.1 Noviherbaspirillum sp. | reverse complement strand
GATTCAGGAGGCAGAGCGCAAGGCTGGCAATGACAAGATGTGGGGCTATGTATGGCAAGGCAAAGCCTATGAAGGTCTGACATGCAACGCGCTGGAATGGGTAGCCAGCTTCAATGGCGGCACTATCGTTGACGCATCCGGCAAGGTCACCATTAACAATCCGGGTGCCGTGAGGGCGTTGAAGACTGCTCAGGGATGGATCGGCACGATTTCGCCGAAGGGTGTGCTGAGCTACGGCGAGGAAGAGGCACGCGGCGCGTTCCAGGCAGGTAATGCCGTATTTATGCGTAACTGGCCGTATGCGTGGGGTCTTGCCAATTCTGCTGACAGTGTGATCAAGGGTAAAGTCGGCGTCATGGCATTGCCCAAGGGTGGCACTGACGGAAATGGCGCTGCAACGATGGGTGGTCAGGAACTTGCCGTATCCAAGTTTTCCAAACATCCAGAACTGGCGATGGATTTGGTCATGTTCCTGACCGGTAAAGACGAGCAAAAGCGGCGCGCACTCGTGGGCGCCTACCATCCTACTATCCAGTCGCTGTATCAAGACAAGGATATTCTGGCTAGCAATCCGTTCATCGCTTCTCTGGCTAGCACCTTCGTAAATGCCACGCCGCGGCCCTCGACGCCGACTGGCGGTAACTATAACAAGGTCAGCTCAGAGTTCTGGAATGCGGTGTACGGTGTACTTTCTGATCATAACGATCCGGCCGCAAGTCTGAAATCCCTGGACGAGAAGCTTCGTAAGATTAGCTTCGGAGCCAAGACCTAATAGCTGCCCACATGTGAGCCTGTTGCTGCCAAGGCAGTAACAGGCTCGCTTTAAATATTTAAAAAAAGCTGCTGGAGACAGACATGGCCGCTCTATCCGGTTTGGAGAAACCCAAAGTCAAGACCGCTTGGCTCTTTCTCACACCGATCCTCATAACGCTCTCGCTGGTGGCGTTATGGCCGTTGTTGCGTACTATTTACTTTAGTTTTACGGACGCCAATCTAGGCGACCTGTCCCATTTCAATTTCATCGGTTTCGATAACTATCTGCATAAAGCAGACGGTGAGTGGGATGGATTGCTCGTCGATTCGAGCTGGTGGCGTGCAGTATGGAACACTCTCTGCTTTACTGTTGCTTCAGTATCACTGGAAACTATCATTGGAATGGTCATTGCGCTTGTAATGAACCAGACATTCCCGGGGCGCGGCATTGTGCGTGCCGCTGTATTGATCCCTTGGGCGGTACCGACCATTGTTTCGGCAACCATGTGGAGCTGGATGTTCAACGACCAATACGGCATTATCAACCATGCACTCGTGACTTTACATCTCATTTCTGAGCCGATCGCATGGACCTCGGATCATGATGTCGTGATGGCTTCCGTAGTCCTGGTCGACGTATGGAAAACAGCGCCTTTCATGTCCTTATTGATTTTAGCGGCACTTCAAATGTTGCCATCCGATTGCTATGAGGCCGCCAAAGTGGATGGAATACATCCGATCAAGGTCTTTTTTAAAGTAACACTGCCATTGATCCGACCAGCGCTAATGGTTGCAGTCATATTCCGCGCAATGGATGCATTGCGTGTATTCGATGTGATTTACGTGCTTACATCAAATAACACCAAGACGATGTCTATGTCCGTGTTTGCGCGCCAGCAGTTGGTCGATTTCCAAAATGTCGGGTATGGCTCCGCCGCGTCGACGATGCTTTTCATGACGATCGCTCTGAGCATCATCGCGTATGTCATGATTGGTCGAGTGCGTTTCGATGAAGGAGGGGATGCATAATGAAGAGAATAGTGTCAAGAACGGCGTTCTATCTTCTTGTTGGCGTTATCGTCTTGTATGCGGTGTTCCCGTTCTACTATGCGATTGTGTCTTCAACGAAGTCACCAGCACAGCTCTTCAAAGTAGATTATCTTCCGGCATTCGGATATTGGGAAAACTATATCTCGGTATTTCGCGACCAGCCATTTGGTACGAACATCTGCAATTCCATCCTCGTATCGGCGTCCGTAGTGTTCTCCTCACTACTTCTTGGCGTGACGGCAGCCTATGCATTAGCACGTATACGATTTGTAGGCCGCGGGTTGCTGCTAGTGACAATTCTGGGGGTTTCCATGTTTCCGCAAGTCGCGGTGCTGTCCGGGATGTTCCAAGTGATCCGATCGCTTCGGCTCTACAACAACCTGGCATCTCTTTCGATTTCGTACATGGTCTTTACATTGCCATTTACGGTATGGGTACTTACGACGTTTATGCGTGGACTTCCCAAGGAATTGGAGGATGCGGCCGTAATGGATGGGGCTTCGCCTTGGACCATAGTCACCAAAGTATTCATGCCGCTAATGTGGCCAGCGCTGGTGACAACAGGCCTGTTGGCATTCATCGCAGCATGGAATGAGTTCCTTTTTGCATTGACCTTTACGCTCACCGATGAAGCGCGGACGGTGCCGGTCGCAATTGCCCTGATTTCGGGCGCCAGCCAACATGAGCTGCCTTGGGGGATCTTGATGGCAGCTTCGGTAATTGTGACGGTGCCTGTGGTGGCTCTCGTACTTGTGTTCCAGAGACGAATCATCTCAGGTTTGACAGCAGGTGCGGTGAAAGGTTAGTGAGAGGGCACGGCATCAGGTTCCGTAAGTTCCATAAGCTAAATGAATTGATTACCTTGGAGGGGGAAGTGCTTTCGCGCTCCCCCTTTATTATTATGAGGTAAGACATGAAACGATTCTCCTCAATGGTCTTATTGCTATGGTGCATAGCTGGCCTGGCCGGATGCGGTCATGCTGATGAGGCTCGCGAACGAAATGTATTGCTTGAGCTCTTGGCCGGTGAGCACTACAGCGAGCTTGACAAAGTTCTTGCGGAAGATCAGGCCCGCTATTTAAATGGCAAACTGTCTTCCAACGATTGGGCTGGAAGATTCTTGACGCTCGCGGCGTTGGACGCAAGGTTCGATGTGAAATTCAACCAATGGGTGAGGGCGAGCACAAGCGAGTTTGCCCGACTTGCCCGCGGTATGCATTTTCAACATGAGGCTTGGATCGCGCGCGGAAATGCTCCGGCAGCCGATACCACTGACGCCGAGTTTGCAGCCATGCGGGCCTTGGCAATTCAAGCACGCCCGGACCTGCTGGCAGCATACGAAAAAATTCCCCATTGCGCATTGTGCGCCGGTGAACTAATTAATAACAATAGAGCGCTCGAGGAGCGGGCGACCGATCGTGAATTGCTCGAGGCCGCACTTCGGTCGGATCCCAAAATGTACTGGCCTGTATTGGCTTATTATCAGGGCATTCACCCGAATTGGGATTCTTACGAAGAGATAGAAGCTTTCATTAACGACATGCACCAACGGTTGGGGGATGCGGGCCTGGCCGAAAATATGGAATCGCGCATGTATCGCGATCGAGCCCGTCAGGTATTGCAATTCAAGTTCATTGATAGCATAGACCGGGCTATTGCGCTATACGAAAAGGGTGTAAACCCACATTCATCCAGGCAGTTGCTTCGTGAATTGGCCGATATATATATCCGCCGAGGGAATTTTGTTCGTACTGCCGATCTTCTGGAGACGGATCTGAAGATCAACACGCCTCCCAGTGTCCATTCAATGGATAAGTTGGCGGAAGCCTATGTTGCCTTGGGGCAATCACGCAAGGCGAAAGAACTGGCAGCGAAACTTGCGGAGGAAAAGCAGCGTTATCCATATCTATATATGGATTGATATCGGTCTCGCTTTTCATAAAGTTTCCTGATGACATGGCATTGCTTCGCTATAATTTGCCCATCATCAAGGATACGGTCGTGCTTGACACGACACCGGCAAACCCTGTTAATCCGCCATGAACCTAAAAAACCTTGCCAAGACCCTCGGCGTATCCAAAACTACGGTCAGCCGAGCACTTAACGGCTACCCCGAGGTGAGCGAACGTACCCGGGAACGCGTGCTCGCTGCAGCCGCTGCTGCTGGCTATCGGCCACACCCTGTCGCACGCAGCCTTGCGGTGGGGCGTACAAACGTTGTTGGCATTGTGTACCCCTTGCTGCCATCAGACCTTGGTGATCCGATGTTCGTGAGTGTGGTCGGTGGAATGTCGGCGGCGCTGGAGCAGCAGCGCCAGTATTTGGTTATTGTTCCCGCGTCGCCAGACAATGAGTTGCGGGCCTATGAACATATCGTACAGGGGCGGCGCGTAGATGCTCTTGTGGTAAGCCGTACTCGCTTGCACGACTTGCGCATTGAATATCTCTCACAGCAAGGCATGCCGTTTGTCGCGCATGGCCGCTGCAAACATCCAAAACCTTACGCCTGGTTCGACTACGATAATGAAGCGGGCATCCAGATGGCAACACAGTATCTGCTGGCACACGGTCATACGCGAATTGGCTTTATTGGCGCCACTCAGGAAATGACGTGTTCGTTCCAACGTAGGCATAGTTTTATGCAGACCATGCGTGCTGCCGGACTTCCCGTCGATCCACGCTATCTTGTAGATGACGCACTAGATCGGCGATCAGGCTATTCAGCTGCACAGCAATTACTGGAATGTGCTCCGCGACCAACGGCGATCATTGTCGACAATCACCTCTGCGGTGTTGGTGTAATTCGCGCTGTTCTCGATGCGGGTCTTGAATTGGGTCGTGATATCTCAGTGATTGTATGGGGACGACTTGAAGATTCATTGGTAAGCCATCGTGTTGCGACGATCGATCAACCCGAGCCGGCGCGTGCCGGGGCAAAAATGATTGAAATGCTTCTCTCGTTGATCAAAGGCACCCCGCCAGAACAATTGCAGGAGCTATGGTCGCCGTCGCTCATACCCGGAGAAACTGTCGGTTATTGCCGACAATAAGATAAAAGTCGGTAACTTTCCTGAGTGCCATTCTGATCGGAACATCTATCTCATGAGCCCGGTCAAAACTCCCTCATTTCATTACGAACGCCCGATCGTAGTCTCCTACAATTGGCGCGTTGTCACGATTACATGACGCGTTAGGCGCGCCGGCGCATGCCAGCGACTAGCGTGGCAATGCGCATGAATCTTAAAACACTCGCCAAAACATTAGGGCTATCAAAAACTACGGTCAGCCGCGCGCTCAACGGTTATCCGGAAGTTAATGAGAAAACTAGACAGCGCGTACTCGCAGTAGCGCGTGATATCGGCTACAGGCCCAACCCGTCCGCTCGCAACCTCGCAATCGGCAGGACGAATGTAATTGGCATTGTCTATCCTATGCAGCCAGGCGACCTCGGGGACGCGATGTTTCTCGACGTGGTTAATGGCATGACGAGTAGGCTTGCGAGAGCAAGCATGGACCTAATTATTGTTCCTGTAACTTCGCCGGAAAAACTCGATGTCTACGAGCATATGGTGAGGGACAAGCGGGTTGATGGTTTGGTCGTTGGTCGCACCCGGGTGCATGACGAACGTATTGCTTACCTCGCCCGACATGGTTTGCCTTTTATTGCATATGGGCGTACTCAAATCGACCAGCCTTACGCCTGGTTTGATTACGATAACGAAATTGGCATACGACTTGCCACCGAGCACCTTCTCTCCCTAGGTCATCGCCGCATTGCCTACATTGGCGCGCCACCGGAATTGAACTTCGCATTCCAACGTGTTGGCAGCTTTCTTGGCACGCTTCGCAGTGCTGGCATTGACGTCAACCCAGCATATTTGGTCAATAATGCGCTGTCCCGCCGTGAGGGATACCACGCCATGCAACAACTGCTTGCGTGCACGCCCCGGCCCACGGCAGTTCTTATTGATAATCATCTTGCTGGTGCAGGAGCGGTTTTTGCGCTGCAGGATGCTCGTGTCGTCATCGGCTCTGATCTATCGCTGATTGTCTGGGGAAATATGGAGGACGTGCTAATCGGACGAAAGATCTCATCAATTACTCAGCCAGAACTTAATCGAGCCGGTGTAAAGATCGCTGAAATGATGCTGGCATTGCTAGATGGGGCATCGCCGTCCGCGTTGCGGGAGTTATGGCGCCCCGTATTTTTGATTGGGGAAACTGTCGGCCCACCCTCGGAGGGGGCGCGGTAGTTCCTCCACCAAACCATCCCCGCATCTTGCAAATTTCTGGCAGTAACTCTCACACGGCCATCCCCTTCCGCGTAGTTATTAGTTTCCAAACAAACTCCCCATTCGACACAATGTGGTGTAGGAGCCGCATTCCCATTCGCAATTGACAGTTTAAACCGATTTGAATACACTTCTCCGAGATTCAAATCGGTTTAAAAGAGGCTACTTTAAAATTCAAACCGGTTTAATAAATCAGACACGTGGAACATGATTTGATTGTTGTACATCAGTTCCCGAC
>DASVLM010000776.1:0-8010 GCA_036384875.1 Noviherbaspirillum sp. | reverse complement strand
TCCATGCCGGTGTCCAGTCGACGATTGCCGACCACACCGCCGGCGCCGCCGCGATGTCGGTCACGCCGGCAGAGGAATACATCCTCACGGTCGAATTCAAGATCCATCTGCTGCGGCCGGGCAAGGGCGAATCGTTGTTCTGCCGCGCCGATGTGCTCAAGCCGGGCCGGCAGTTCCATGTGGTGGAGTCGCAGGTTTTCGCTGTCAACGGCGAACGGAAAACACTGGTGAGCAAGCTGACCGGCACCATGGCGGTCGTGCCGCGCAAGACATAACAGGCATTGGCTGCAGACATGAACTCCTTCCACCTCGCCGCGCCGTTGCCAGTTGCATATCGGAATTGTCCTGAGCTGCGCCAAGCGAACGCGGGGCCGCTCGCGATGTGCGGCGGCATCGAAGGGGATTTGGCTACACTAGCACTCTGGAAGACTCGACCGAGCGCTTGATCATGCCGCAGACCGCCTTTCCCAAACTCCTGAAATCCCAGATCGCGTTCGATATCGCGCGCACCATGCTGGACGGTTTCGACAAGCACTACCATCTGTTCCGCGCCGCCAGCCAGGATGCAAAGCGCTATTTCGAGCAGGCCGACTGGAAGACGGCGCAGGCGAAGGCGCGCGAGCGCATCGCGTTCTACGATACCCGCGTGCAGGAATGCGTGCAGTTGCTGGAAGACGAGTACGACCCGGCCGAAATCGATGATGAAGTCTGGCGCGAAGTGAAGCTGCATTACATCGGCCTGCTCATCAACCACAAGCAGCCGGAGCTGGCGGAAACCTTTTTCAATTCGGTGTGTTGCAACATCCTGCACCGCACCTATTTCCACAACGATTTCATCTTTGTGCGGCCGGCGGTATCGACCGAATACATCGAGCCCGAAGAAGGGCTGCCGACTTACCGCGTGTATTACCCGGCCACCGACGGCCTGCGCTTCACCCTGAAGCGCATCATCACCAACTTCCAGCTCAACCGCCCCTTCGCTGATCTCGACCGCGACGTCGGTTTCATCGAGGCGCGCATGCGCGCAATGTTCGGCCACGAGCTGCTGGAACCGAATCACAAGATCCAGGTGCTGGCCAGCCTGTTCTACCGCAACAAGGGTGCGTACATCATCGGCAAGGGCATCAACGGTAATCGCATCTATCCGTTCGTCATTCCCATCCTGCACAACCGCCGCGGCGAGCTGATACTCGATACGGTGCTGTTCGACCCGACGCTGATCACGGTACTGTTCTCGTTCACGCGCGCCTATTTCATGGTCGACATGGAAGTGCCGTCGGCCTACGTGCATTTCCTGCGCTCGCTCATGCCGTACAAGCCGCGCAGCGAGATCTATACCATTCTCGGTTTGCAGAAGCTGGGCAAGGCCGCGTTCTATCGCGACTACCTGCACCACCTGCGCCATTCCTCCGACAGCTTCCAGGCGGCGCCCGGCATTCGCGGCCTGGTGATGGTGGTGTTCGCGCTGCCTTCCTTCCCGTATGTGTTCAAGGTGATCAAGGATTTCTATCCCGCGCCGAAGGAAACGACGCGCGCCATCGTCAAGGAAAAATACCTGCTGGTGAAGCACCATGATCGCGTCGGGCGCATGGCCGACACGCTCGAATATTCGAACGTCGCCTTCCCGCGTTCGCGCTTCGACGACGAGCTGCTGGCCGACCTGAAGGAAGTCGCGCCGTCGATGGTGGAAGAAGAGGGCGATGAGGTCATCATCAGGCACCTCTACATCGAGCGCCGCATGGTGCCGCTGAACATCTGGTTGAGCGAAGCGGAAAAGCGCGGCGACCATGCGGCGATGGAACACGCCATCCTCGAATATGGCAATGCGATCAAGGACATGGTGGGCGTGAATATTTTCCCCGGCGACATGCTCTACAAAAATTTCGGCGTGACCAAGCACGGCCGCGTGGTGTTCTACGACTACGACGAAATCGAATACATCACCGACTGCAACTTCCGCAAAATCCCGGCACCGCGCAACGAAGAAGACGAGATGGCCAGCGAGCCGTGGTACCCGGTCGCGAAAAATGATGTGTTCCCCGAGCAGTTCGGCACCTTCCTGCTCGGCAATCCGGAAGTGAAGAAGTATTTCCTGAAGCACCACGCAGACTTGCTGACGCCTGAATACTGGCAGCGCGCCAAGCAGCGCATCCTCGATGGTCATATCGAGGACGTGTTCCCGTATCCGCAGGAGCTGCGCTTTTCGTACAAACCCCCTACCCCCGCGGTGCAAGCCGCATAGATCTGGAGAAATGTCATGAACGATCCCATTGTCATTGTTGGCGCCGCTCGTACCCCGATGGGCGCATTCCAGGGCGACTTCTCGGGCCTCGCGGCCTGGGAGCTCGGCGCGGTCGCGATCCGCGCTGCCGTCGAGCGCGCCAAGCTCGAACCCAAGCTGGTCGAAGAAGTCCTGTTCGGCAACTGCCTGATGGCAGGCCAGGGCCAGGCGCCCGCGCGCCAGGCGCTGTTGAAAGCCGGCCTGCCGGTATCGACCGGCGCCGTCACGCTGTCGAAGATGTGCGGCTCGGCCATGAAGACCACGATGATGGCCTACGACTCGCTGCTGGCGGGCAGCAATGAAGTGCTGGTTTCCGGCGGCATGGAATCGATGACGAATGCGCCGTATCTCATTCCGAAAGCGCGCGGCGGCTATCGCATCGGCCACGCCATGATGTACGACCACATGATGCTCGATGGCCTCGAAGATGCCTACGAGCGTGGCCGTTCGATGGGCACCTTTGCCGAAGAGTGCGCAGCCAAGTACCAGTTCAGCCGCCAAGAGCAGGACGCCTTCGCGATCGAATCGGTCAAGCGTGCGCAGGCCGCCACCAACGACGGCTCGTTCAAATGGGAAATCGCGCCGGTGACACTCGCCGCCAAGACAGGCGAAGTCGTGATCGACAAGGATGAAGGCCCGCTGAAAGCCAAGCCGGAAAAGATTCCGTCGTTGAAGCCGGCCTTCAAGAAAGACGGCACCATCACCGCCGCTTCCTCGTCGTCGATCAACGACGGCGCCGCCGCGCTGGTGCTGATGCGCGAATCCACCGCCAAGAAGCTCGGCTGCACGCCGCTCGCCCGCATCCTCGGCCACGCGACGCACGCGCAGGAACCGAACTGGTTCACCACTGCGCCGGTCGGTGCCATCGAGAAGCTCTACAAGAAGCTGAACCTCACCACCAAGGATGTCGACCTGTTCGAGATCAACGAGGCCTTCGCGGCAGTGCCGATGGCGGCGATGCGCGACCACGGCATCGCGCACGACAAGATCAATATCCACGGCGGTGCCTGCGCACTCGGCCATCCGATCGGTGCATCCGGCGCACGCATCATCGTCACGCTGATGGGCGCGCTGAAGAAAACCGGCGGCAGGCTCGGCGTCGCGTCGCTGTGCATCGGCGGCGGCGAAGGTACCGCGCTGGCCATCGAGATGGTCTGACGACACTTCTGCCGGCCCTTGCATCTGCGAGGGCCGGTCCTCTGTTTCACCAGAGAGAATCATCATGCCCACTGCACTCATCCTCGGCGCTTCGCGCGGCATCGGCCACGAGTTCGTGCGCCAGCTCGCCGGCAGCGGCTGGCGCGTCATTGCCACCGCGCGCGACGACCAGGCCCTCGACGCCTTGCGCCAGGAAGGCGCCGAAGCCTTCAAGCTCGATGTGACGAAACCCGATTCGCTCGCCGGCCTCGGCTGGCAGCTCGACGGAGAGAAGTTCGATCTCGCAATTTATGTGGCTGGCGTGTTCGGCACGAAAGACGGCGCGACCGCGCCGCCAACGGCGCAGGACTTCGACAAGGTCATGCACACCAACGTGCTCGGTGCGATGCAGGCGATCCCGCTGATCGCACCGATGGTGGAAGCGGCCAACGGCAAATTCGCTTTCATCAGCAGCGTCATGGGCAGCATCGCCGAAACGGAGTCGAGCTACGGCTGGCTGTATCGCGCCTCGAAGGCGGCGCTCAACATGGCGGTGACCTGCGCGAAATTCGACTATCCGAAAGCAACGTTCGCGGCATTGCATCCGGGCTGGGTGCGTACCGACATGGGCGGCGCAGGCGCTTCCATCGACGTGCAGACCAGCGTGGCGGGATTGCTGCAGGTGATCGGTGCATTGAAGAACAGCGACAGCGGAACCTACCGCGATTACACCGGCCGGCAATTGCCCTGGTAAGCCGGCACAGGGAGACAAGAGAACATGGTTTTATCCGAACAACATGAAATGATCCGCGATGCGCTGCGCGCGTTTTCGCAGGAAAAGCTGGCGCCGAACGCCGCGCGCTGGGACAAGGAACACCACTTCCCGAAAGAGGAACTGAAGGAGCTGGCCCAGCTCGGCGCCTTCGGCGTCGCGGTGCCCGAAGAATACGACGGCGCCGGCCTCGACTACACCTCGCTCGCGCTGGTGCTGGAAGAAATCGCGGCCGGCGATGGCGGCACTTCGACTGTCATCTCGGTCAACAACTGCCCGGTATGCAGCATCGCGATGATGTATGCGAACGAGGCGCAGAAGGAACAGTTCCTGAAGCCGCTCGCGCGCGGCGACATGCTCGGCGCGTTCTGCCTCACCGAGCCGCACGTCGGCAGCGATGCGTCCGCGCTGCGCACGACGGCAACACGTGACGGCGACCATTACGTGCTGAACGGCGTGAAGCAATTCATCACCAGCGGCAAGAACGCCGACGTCGCGATCGTGATGGCGGTGACCGACAAGGCTGCAGGCAAGCGCGGCATCAGCGCCTTCTGGGTACCGACGAACACGCCGGGCTACATCGTGGCGCGCATCGAGGAAAAGATGGGACAGCATTCCTCCGATACCGCGCAGATCCTGTTCGAGAACTGCCGCATTCCCGCCAGCTACCTGATCGGCGAAGAAGGCATGGGCTACAAGATCGCGCTGTCCGGTCTCGAAGGCGGACGCATCGGCATCGCCTCGCAATCGGTCGGCATGGCGCGCGCGGCTTTCGAAGCGGCGCTGGCGTATGCGAAGGAGCGCACCAGTTTCGGCAAGTCGTTGTTCGAGCACCAGGCGGTGCAGTTCAAGCTGTCGGAAATGGCGACGCAGATCGAAGCGGCGCGCCAGTTGATCTGGCACGCGGCCAGCCTGAAGGATGCGGGCAAGCCCTGCCTGAAGGAAGCGGCCATGGCCAAGCTCTTCGCGAGCGAGATGGCCGAGCGCGTCTGCTCGGAAGCGATCCAGATCCATGGCGGCTACGGCTACGTCAGCGACTTCCCGGTGGAGCGCATCTACCGCGATGTGCGCGTGTGCCAGATCTACGAAGGCACCAGCGAAATCCAGAAGATTCTCATTGCACGTTCACTCGGATAAACATCATGAAAAAAGGTTTCCAGGATCTGGTCGATGAAGCAATGACGCAGGTGAAGACCTACAGCGTCGAAGAAGCAAAGGCGAAGCTGGGCGACGCGAATGTGCAGTTCATCGATGTGCGCGACATCCGCGAACTCGAACGCGAGGGCGTGATCCCCGGTGCTTACCATGCGCCGCGCGGCATGATCGAGTTCTGGGTCGATCCGGCGTCGCCTTACTTTAAGCCGGTGTTCGGCGAGAAGAAGGAATTCGTCTTCTTTTGCGCGGCGGGATGGCGCAGCGCTTTGACGACCAAGACCGTGCAGGACATGGGCCTGGAACCGGTGGCGCACATCGAGGGCGGCTTCGGCGCATGGAAGACGCAGGGCGGCAAGGTCGAAGAGAAAGCGAAGAAATCCTGATGGCGAAGACGCAGGCAGAACCTTGCCCCTGCGGCGGCAAGGACTACGCCTCCTGCTGCGGCCGCTTCATTGATGGTGGCGAAGTTGCGCAGACGGCGGAGCAGTTGATGCGCTCGCGCTATACCGCCTACACCTTGCACAAGGAAGCCTATTTGAAGGCGACCTGGCATGCGAGCACGCGGCCGGCGGAAGACGTGGCACAGGACGATGGTGTGAAGTGGCTGGGACTTGAAGTAAGAAAACATGTCCCGGCCGGCGACCGGGCGACGGTGGAATTTGTCGCCCGCTGCAAGACGGGGGGAAGGGCGCACCGCATGCACGAGGTCAGCAATTTCGTGCGCGAGGAGGGACGCTGGTATTACGTGGACGGCACTTTCCCGGACAACAACTAAAACCTGTCGCGGTGACAGGCTTTGCATGATTGGAGACAGCGAATGACGCAGTTGACAACGAGCTACGATCGCGGCGCGCACGAGGTGCCGCTGATCGAGCAGACGATCGGTGATTTTTTCGATGCGATGGCGGACCGCTTTCCGGACAACGAGGCGCTCGTGTCCTGCCATCAGAACATCCGCTACACCTACCGCGAACTGCGGCAGGAAGCAAACCGGCTGGCGAGCGCCTTGCTCGGCCTCGGCCTGCAGCGGGGCGACCGCGTCGGCATCTGGTCGCACAACAACGCGCAATGGCTGCTGACGCAGATCGCCACCGCCAAGGCCGGCATCGTGCTGGTCAACATCAACCCGGCCTACCGCATCGCCGAACTCGAATATGCCTTGAACAAGGTCGGCTGTAAGGCGCTGATTTCGATGACGACCTTCAAGACCAGCGACTACCTCGAGATGATCCGCGCGATTGCACCGGAGATTGCAAGGTCGCAGCCGGGCAAGCTGCAGGCGGCGCGTGTGCCGGAACTGAAGACAGTGGTCCAGCTTGGCGACGATAACGTTCCTGGAATGCTGCGCTTTACCGACCTGATGGCAAGCGGCAAGCCGGATGACGAGCGCCTGTTGCAGATCGCGCCCACGTTGAAGGCCACCGACCCGATCAACATCCAGTTCACCAGCGGCGCCACCGGCTTCCCGAAGGGCGCGACGCTCACGCACCGCAACGTGCTGAACAACGGTTTCTTCATCGGCGAAGCCATGCGCCTGACCGAGATGGATCGTCTGTGCATTCCGGTGCCGCTTTACCATTGCTTTGGCATGGTGCTCGGCAACCTCGCCTGCCTGACGCATGGCGCCACCATCGTCTATCCGAACGATGCCTTCGATCCGCTGCTGGTGCTGCAGGCAGTGCAGCAGGAACGCTGCACCGGCTTGCATGGCGTACCGACCATGTTCATTGCCGAACTCGATCATCCGCGCTTCAAGGAATTCGACCTGTCCACGCTGCGCACCGGCATCATGGCCGGCTCGCCCTGTCCGATCGAAGTGATGAAGCGCGTCGTCAGCGACATGCACATGTCGGAAGTGACGATCGCCTACGGCATGACGGAAACCAGCCCGGTGAGCTGCCAGAGCACCACCGATACGCCGCTGGAAAAGCGCGTCGCCACCGTCGGCAAGACGCAGCCGCATCTCGAAGTGAAGATCGCCGATCCGGAAACCGGTGCGCCGTTGCCCATCGGCGCGACCGGCGAGCTGTGCACGCGCGGCTATTCGGTGATGCACGGCTACTGGGGCGATCCTGAAAAGACAGCCGAAGCGATCGACGCCGAAGGTTGGATGCATACCGGCGACCTCGCGGTGATGGATGCCGAGGGCTACGTCAACATTGCCGGCCGCATCAAGGACATGGTGATTCGCGGCGGCGAGAACATCTATCCGCGCGAGATCGAGGAATTCCTGTATCGCCATCCCGGCGTGCAGGACGTGCAGGTGGTCGGCGTGCCGGACAAGAAGTACGGCGAGGAACTCTGCGCGTGGATCATCCGCCGCCCCGGCAGCAACATCAGCGATGCCGACATCCGTGAATTCTGCAAGGGCCAGATCGCGCACTACAAGATTCCGCGCTACATCCGCTTCGTCGATGCCTTCCCGATGACGGTGACCGGCAAGGTGCAGAAATTCCGCATGCGCGAAGTGATGAAGGACGAACTCAAGCTGGAAGAAGACAAGACCGCTTGAAACAGAAAGAAAAGAACAGGGAAACAACATGCCGCAAATCGAAAGCAAACTGAATCCGCGCAGCGAAGACTTCAAGGCCTACGCCGATGCCATGCAAAAGGTGGTCGATGACCTGCGCGACAAGGTCGAAAAAATCATGCTGGGCGGCGGCGA
>DASVLM010000775.1:0-9520 GCA_036384875.1 Noviherbaspirillum sp. | reverse complement strand
TCCAGGTCGTGGCCGTCGATCGGGCCAATGTAGTTGAAGCCGAACTCCTCGAACATCGTGGCCGGTACTACCATGCCCTTCGCATGTTCCTCGAGTCGCTTGGCGAGCTCCAGCATCGGTCCGGGCAGTACCTGCTTGCCGACATTCTTTGCCGCTGCGTAGAACTGACCCGACATCAGGCGCGCGAGATAGCGGTTCAATGCGCCAACCGGCGGCGAGATCGACATGTCGTTGTCGTTCAGGATCACCAGCAGGTTGATGTCGTTGTAGACGCCGGCATTGTTCAATGCCTCAAACGCCATGCCGGCGGTCATCGCGCCGTCGCCGATGACGGCAATCGCGTGGCGGTTCTCGCCCTTGGACTTGGCGGCGAGCGCCATGCCGAGCGCGGCGGAAATCGAGGTGGAGGAATGCGCGGTGCCGAAGGTATCGTACTTGCTCTCGTCGCGACGCGGGAAGCCGGAGACGCCGTTCAACTGGCGCAAGGTATGCATCTGGTCGCGGCGGCCGGTAAGGATCTTGTGCGGATAGGTCTGGTGGCCGACGTCCCACACGATGCGGTCTTCCGGCGTGTTGAAGACATAGTGCAGCGCGATCGTCAGTTCGACGGTGCCGAGGTTGGACGACAGATGCCCGCCGGTCTTGGACACGGAGTCCAGCACGAAGGCACGCAGCTCGTCGGCCAGCGGCTTCAATTGCGTGCGCGGCAGCTTGCGCAGGTCCGCCGGGTCGTCGATCAGTTTCAACAGGTTCATCAGGCTTTCCTTTGCACGATCAGGTCCGCGATTTCACGCAGGCGTCGTGCCTTGTCACCGAACGGAGCGAGCGCATCGTGCGCGTCGCCCCGCAGTTGTTCTGCCAAGACCTTCGATTCTTCCAGGCCGAGTATCGATACATAAGTCGGCTTGTTGTCCGCCGCATCCTTGCCGGCGGTCTTGCCAAGCGTCGCCGAATCTTCGGTGGCATCCAGCACGTCGTCGACCACCTGGAACGCGAGGCCGACTGCTTTCGAATACGCATTCAGCGACGCGACTTCGGCCACCGACAATTCCTTGCCCGCCAAGGCACCGAGCAGCACCGATACACGCAGCAAGGCACCGGTCTTCATGCGATGCATCTGTTCCAGCTGCTCCAGCGTGAGCTTGTGACCCACGCTCGCAAGATCAATCGCCTGACCGCCACACATGCCGACCGAGCCGGAAGCACGCGCCAGTTCGCGCACCATAGCCAGGCGACGCGCGGGATCGACATCCAGCTCGCCTTCCGACAATGCGAGGAAGGCTTGCGACTGCAGGGCATCGCCGACCAGCAGCGCAGTCGCCTCGTCGTATTGCACATGCACTGTCGGCTTGCCGCGACGCAGTTCGTCGTCGTCCATGCACGGCATGTCGTCGTGCACCAGCGAATACGCGTGGATCATTTCGACAGCCGCTGCCGCGCGGGACAGCACCGCCTCACCGGCACCGAACAGATCGCCGGCAGCAAACACCAGCAGCGGACGCACCCGCTTGCCGCCGTCCAGCACTGCGTAGCGCATTGCTTCATGCAGGCGTTGCGGGACTTCCGCCGTCGCAGGCAGGTATTCCTTGAGCGCATCTTCCATGCGCGCTTGGACGCCTTTCGTCCAGGCGCTGAAATCCTGAGATGTCGTCATTCTTCCGCCCCGGATGCATCGGCGGAGAATGGCTTGAGCATGTCGCCTTCCAGCACCTTGACCTGGCTTTCCACCTTCTCGAGCTGGCCGGCGCAATACTTGACCAGTTCCGAGCCGCGCTTGTAGGCCGCGACCGACGCTTCCAGAGGCAATTCGCCGGCCTCCATCTGCTCGACCAGGCGTTCCAGCTCCGCCATGGCATCTTCGAATGATGCGGGCTGCCCCTCGGGCGTCGCTTTCTTGGACATATCGTGGACAAAAATGAAGTGTAGCCCGATATTTTAGAGCAAACCACCTGATGCGGCTGTCTCTCGGCAAGACATAGTACATACCGTCGGCGGCCTTTCGATGCTGTAAATCAAGAGTTTGCAATGCACTCATCCCCGCTCCTGCCGCAGATCGGTGCGCCGCCAATGCTCGCGCGCACTTTATTCACGACATGCTCCGCCTCATGGACCGACGCAGATCATGCGTCATGAGCAGGACAAAAGAGGCGAGGAATGAAGCGAAAGCGTCACCTCGCCCGCCAAAAACCCTTTAAAAATCAATACTTTTTGTCGCGACTTGGGTATAATCACCGGTTCTGTCCAAAATTTCCGTTTCATTTTTGAATACAGGTTTTTGCGGATTCTTTCTCTCTTAGGTTGGTGCAAATTAATTTGGGGGTGGGGATGTCCGATCTGGCTCAAGTCGCCAAGCTCGCGCGATCCAACGCGCAACTTCCGGTCAACGTCTATTTCGACGACGCGCTGTTGCAGCAGGAAATCCAGCAACTATTTCATCAAGGGCCACGTTACGTAGGCCATGAACTCATGGTGCCGAATGCGGGCGATTACGCCACGCTGGCATGGGAAAACGAAGGCCGCATGTTGGTTCGCGGCCAAGAGGGCATCGAACTGGTGTCCAACGTGTGCCGCCATCGCCAGGCCAAGATGCTCGACGGCCGCGGCAATACCAACAACATCGTCTGTCCGCTGCATCGCTGGACCTATGACCTCAAGGGCGAGCTCATCGGCGCGCCGCATTTCGACGACACGCCGTGCCTGAACCTGTCGAAGACGCCGCTGCAGGGCTGGAACGGCCTGCTGTTTGAGCAGAACGGCTTCAACGTCATGGACGCGATGGGCAAGCTCGGCGTCACCAAGGACCTCGATTTCTCCGGCTACATGCTGGACCACGTCGAAGTCCACGACTGCGATTACAACTGGAAGACTTTCATCGAGGTCTACCTCGAGGATTACCATGTCGAGCCCTTCCATCCCGGCCTCGGCAACTTCGTCACCTGCAGCGACCTGCGCTGGGAATTCGGCGAGCACTACAGCGTGCAGACCGTCGGCATCAACCAGGCGCTGAAGAAGTACGGTTCGCCCAAGTACAAGAAGTGGCAGGACCAGCTGATGAAGTTCCGCAACGGCGTGCCGCCGCAGTTCGGTGCGATCTGGCTGACGCTCTACCCGAACATCATGGTCGAGTGGTATCCGCACGTGCTGGTGGTGTCGACGCTGTGGCCGAACGGCCCACAGAAGACGACTAACGTGGTGGAGTTCTACTATCCCGAAGAAATCGTGCTGTTCGAGCGTGAATTCGTCGAAGCCGAGCGCGAAGCCTACATGGAAACCTGCATCGAGGACGACGAGATCGGCATCCGCATGGACCAGGGCCGCCGCATCCTGCTAGACCGTGGCGTCAACGAAGTCGGCCCCTACCAGTCGCCGATGGAAGACGGCATGCAGCACTTCCACGAGTGGTACCGCAAGCGCATCTCCGTGTAAGTCCCCTGCCCCTTCTCCATCGCGGAGGAGGGGCGCCTGCCTGAATTTTCGATTCCGCGTATCATCGAAGGCTTCCGAACCTTCTTCCTGCACGGCCGCCGCACATTGCAGCCGTTACTTCGATTCCCATGCAATCCCTCTGGATGCTCTTCGCCAGTTTCGCCTTCTCCATCATGGGAGTGTGCGTGAAGCTGGCTTCCAGCATGTTCTCCACGTCCGAAATCGTGATGGTTCGCGGCGCGGTCGGCATGCTGTTCATTTTTGGCTTGGTGAAATGGCAAGGCGGCACCTTTCGCACTCCCTTTCCCTGGCATCATGCCTGGCGCGGCATCGTTGGCGTGGTGGCACTTTGGCTGTGGTTCTATGCGCTCGGCAAGCTGCCCCTGCCGGCAGGCATGACGCTGAACTACATGTCGCCGATCTGGATCGCAGCCATCCTGTTCGGCACGGGCTTGTGGCTGGGGCAAAAGCGCTTCGAATGGGGCCTGACTGCTGCCATCGTGTTCAGCTTTGTCGGCGTGACGCTGCTGCTGCGGCCGACATTCCAGGCCGACCAGTGGTTTGCAGGCGTCGTCGGACTCATCTCCGGCGTGCTGTCATCGCTTGCCTATCTTCAAGTGCGCAAGCTCGGCCTGATGGGCGAACCGGAATATCGAGTCGTGTTTTATTTTTCGCTTACCGGTCTGCTCGCCGGCCTGATAGGCGCATTGGCGAGCGGTGAACCCATCCTGCTGCACAAGCCTAGTGCCAAGGGGATCGCGCTGCTGCTGTCGATCGGATTGGCGGCCACCCTCGCGCAGATGGCAATGACGCGTGCCTATCGCCTCGGCAAGACACTGGTGACTGCCAACCTGCAATACACCGGCATCGTGTTCGCATCGACATGGGGCGTGCTGCTGTGGGACGACCGGCTGGGCTGGACGGGATGGCTGGGCATCTGCATCATTCTGGCGAGCGGACTGGCGGCGACCTATTACAATACCCGCAACACGACGGCACCGGCGAAGCATTCGGTCGCCGAATCCAACGACCCGATTGCCAACGAGGTATAACCCATGCCCTACACGACCCTGATTTCGGCTCAACAACTGGCGCAACACATTGAAGATCCGAACTGGGTAGTGCTGGATTGCCGCCACGACCTGCTCAATCCCGATTTCGGCCGCACTGCTTTTGCAGCCGGTCATTTGCCGCATGCGCAACTGGCCGATCTCGATACCGACCTGTCGGACAAATCGCCCGGCCCGAACGGTGAATTCCGCGGCCGCCATCCGCTGCCGGAGCGCAATGCATTCGTCGAAACGTTACGCCGCTGGGGCGTCAACCACAGCTCGCAAGTCGTTGCCTATGATGCGCATGGCGGCATGTTTGCGGCACGCCTGTGGTGGATGCTGCGCTGGGCAGGGCATCAAGCAGTCGCGGTACTCGACGGCGGCATGCCGGCATGGCAGGCGCTTGGACTGCCGTTGAGCACGGAAGTCGACACCAAGGCACGCGGCAATGTCGGCCCCGGCACACCGCTGGCAAGCACCGTCGCCGTGAAGGAAGTCGTCGCCAACCTGGCGACGCAGCAACGCCTGGTCGTGGATGCGCGCGCCAATGACCGCTTTCGCGGAGAAAACGAAACCATCGATCCGGTGGGTGGCCATATTCCGGGCGCGAAAAACCGCTTCTTCAAGAACAACCTCGATACCGACGGCAAGTTCAAGCCTGCCGAGCAGTTGCGCGCAGAATGGAGCGCCATCGTAAGCGATCCGCGCTCGGCAATCATGCAGTGCGGCTCCGGCGCAACGGCGTGCCACAATTTGCTGGCGCTGGAAATCGCCGGCATGCCGGGTGCCGTGCTTTATCCGGGATCGTGGAGTGAATGGTGCGCCGACCCGGCGCGGCCTGTCGTTACCGGGGATTGAATTTTTTCAACTTCTTCCAAGCCATTCAATGATGATGCGCGTGCCCGGTGAGGAACAGCACCACGCCGACACCGATTGCAATCAGGATGATCTGCGGAATCGTCTCGCGCAGCGTCGCACGGCGCTGCATCTGCGGCATCAAGTCGCTCACCGCGATATAGATGAAGCCTGACGAAGCGAACACCAGCACGTAGGGAATCCAGCCCGTCGCGCGCTCCAGCGTGGCATAACCCAGCAAGCCGCCGAATACGGCCATCAGGCTGCACAGCAGGTTGTAGGCATAGGCGCGTGCGCGTGTAAAGCCGGCATTGAGCAGCACGATAAAGTCGCCGATCTCCTGCGGAATCTCGTGCGCGATGATCGCCAGGCCGGTGATGATGCCGAGGTTGGGATTGGCAAGGAAGGCAGCCGCGATCAGGATGCCATCGGTGAAATTGTGCAAGCCGTCGCCGACCAGGATCATCCAGCCCGCCTTGCCGGCTTCATGCTTGTCGTGCCCGTGCTCGTGGCCATGGCCGTCGCCTTCATGATGATGCGAGTGCCGCAGGATCGCGAATTTCTCGAGCAGGAAGAAGCCGAGCAAGCCGCCCAGCAGCGTGGCGAACAGGGCGTGCTGATCGGCCTGCGACTCGAACGCCTCCGGCAGCGCATGCAGCAGTGAGGTCGACAGCAGGATGCCGACCGACAGGCTCACCATGCGCTCTACCATCTTCGACAGCAGCGAAAAGGAAAACACGGCCGCCGCGGTAATGCTGACCACACCGGCGATTGTCGTGGCGAATAGGATGGAAAGAAGCGTCGAGTCGATTTTGAGCCCCAGCAAAGATGCAACAAAGTTGCAAATTAAAGCATAGAAGGCGGCAATCGGCAAACGGTCATCGCAACACGGAAGCAGCTCCGCGCTTCATTTTGACGCACGGAGCCGCATGATGATGGCTCGGAATCAGGAAACGCCATGGGCCTTGAACCATTCAAGGCAACGCTTCCATCCTTCCTTCGCATCGGCTTCGACATAACTGGAACGGTAATCCGCATTGAATGCGTGGCCGGAATTCGGGAACACCACGAATTCGGATTTGCTGCTGCCCTTGGCCAGCTCTGCCTTCATCTTCTCGATGGTATCGAGCGGAATGCCTGCATCCTTGCCGCCATACAGCCCGAGCACCGGCGTTTTCAGCGAAGCCGCGATATCGACAGGCTGGGTCGGCGTGAGCGGTGTCTTGTCGCCGACGAGCCGGCCATACCAGGCCACGCCGGCCTTCACATTCGGATTGTGCGCCGCATACAGCCACACGATGCGTCCGCCCCAGCAGAAGCCGGTGATGCCGAGCTTGTCGACGTTACCGCCATTGTTCTTCGCCCAGGCAACGCAGGCGTCCAGATCACCCATCACCTGAGCGTCGGGGACCTTGGCAATCACATCCTTCATCAGGTCCGGGATAGCGCTGTAGGACTTGGCATCGCCCTGCCGCACGAACAGTTCCGGCGCCAGCGCGAGATATCCCTGCTTGGCCAAGCGGCGCGCGATGTCGGCGATATGTTCATGCACACCGAAAATTTCGGAAACCACCAGCACCACCGGAAGATTCGTCTTGCCTTCCGGTTGTGCACGGTACACCGGTATCTTCTGGCCATTGACATCAATGCTTACCTCGCCGGCGGTCAGGCCGACGGTATCGGTCTTGATCATGGTCTGCGCGCATACCGGCAGCACGGCGGCAGCGAAGCCGGTGCCCAGTGCTGCCTTGATGAATCCGCGGCGATCCACCCCGTCGGACAACGACGTTTTCCCTACCAGGCTGTCGAAATCTTCCTTGAAGTTCTGCATGCATTACCTCCGAATGAAGTTCGTTGAATCAGTCAATGCGCCTCCTCCCAATTCCTTCCGGCACCGACCTCGGCAATCAGCGGCACCTTCAACTGCGCCACGCCGCTCATGAGCTCGGGAAGCTTCTCGCGAATAGTCGGCAATTCCATCTCGGGCACTTCGAGCACCAGTTCGTCGTGAACCTGCATCACCATCTTCGACTGCATGCGCTCATTTTCCAGCCAGTCCTGCACTGCGATCATCGACAGCTTGATGAGATCGGCCGCCGTGCCTTGCATCGGCGCGTTGATGGCCGCGCGCTCTGCCGCCTGCCGACGCGGACCGTTGGGCGAATTGATTTCCGCCAGCCACAGGCGTCGCCCGAACACGGTTTCCACATAGCCGCGCTCCTTGGCCTGCGCGCGCGTATCAGCCATGTACTGCGCCACGCCGGGATAGCGCTGGAAGTATTTGTCGATATACATCTGCGCAGCCGAACGCTCGATGCCAAGGTTACTCGCCAGGCCGAAGGCACTCATGCCGTAGATCAAACCGAAGTTGATCACCTTCGCGTAGCGGCGCTGCTCGCTGGTGACTTCCAGCGGCGTCACGCCGAAGATTTCGGACGCGGTCGCACGATGGATGTCCTCGCCCTGCGCGAATGCACGCAGCAGACTTTCGTCACCCGAGATATGCGCCATGATGCGCAGCTCGATCTGCGAGTAGTCCGCCGACACGATAACGCTGCCTTCCGGTGCGATAAAGGCCTCGCGGATACGGCGACCTTCTACGGTGCGCACCGGGATGTTCTGCAGGTTGGGATCGTTCGAGGCGAGACGGCCCGTCACCGCGACAGCCTGCGCATAAGTGGTATGCACGCGACCGGTGTTCGGATTCACCATCTTCGGCAGCTTGTCGGTGTAGGTCGACTTCAGCTTGGTCAGGCCGCGGTAATCGAGCAGGATCTTCGGCAGCGGATAGTTTTCCGCCAGCTTTTGCAGCACTTCTTCATCGGTCGACGGCGTGCCCGACGGCGTCTTCTTCACCACCGGCAGTTGCAGCCTCTCGAAGAAGATTTCGCCGATCTGTTTCGGAGAATTCAGGTTGAACGGTTGCCCGGCAAGTTCGTAAGCCTGCTTTTCCATCTCCAGCATGCGCGTGCCGAGTTCATGCGATTGCGCCGACAGCAGGCCGGCATCGATCAGCACGCCGTTGCGTTCCATCTTCTGCAGCACGATGGAGGTCGGCACTTCGATTTTTTCGTAGATGAATTTCAAGCCGTCATCCTCGGCCACACGCGGCCACATCACCTGGTGCAACTGGAGGGTAATGTCCGCATCTTCCGCCGCATATTCGGTAGCGCGCTCGATCGGCACCTGGTCGAAACAGATTTGCGACGCACCCTTGCCGCAGACTTCTTCGAAGGTGATCGTCTTGCGGTTCAGGTGGCGCAGCGCGAGGCTGTCCATGTCATGGCTCTTGTGCGACTCGAATACATACGATTCGAGCAAGGTGTCATGCGCAATGCCGCGCACCGTAACGCCGTAATTGGCGAAGATATGGCAATCGTATTTCAGGTGCTGGCCGACCTTTTTTTTGTCCGGATTTTCCAGCCAGGGCTTGAGCTTCGCCAGCACGGCATCGCGCGACAATTGCGCCGGCGCGTCCTGATAGCGGTGAGCCACGGGGATGTAAGCCGCCACTCCCGGCTTGCAGCAAAGCGAGATGCCGACCAGTTCTGCACGCATTGCATCGAGCGACGTGGTTTCGGTATCGACCGACGTCAGTTCGGCGGCATCGATGGCGGCAAGCCAGCGTTCAAGCTGTTCTTCGGTGAGCACGGTCTCGTATTCGCTGGGCACTTCGGCGGGCGGGTCGAACAAGCCGCCCTGTGCGTCGGCCGGCGCAGGCGCAGCGCTGCTGCGTACCTGGGCGGCAGGCCGTGTGCCCGCCGATTCGCCAGTCAGTTCGCGCAGCCAGGTCTTGAAACCGTAGCGGCGGAAGAAGTCGACCATCGCGTCGTTGTCCACCGGTTTCGCTACCAGCGATTCCGGGATGGACGCCATGTGCGCCGACAAGTCGCAATCGGTCTTCACCGTCACCAGCACGCGCGCCTGCGGCAGCCAGTCGAGCGCGCGGCGCAGGTTTTCGCCCACTGCGCCGGTCACTTCGGAGGCGCGTGCGATCAGGTTGTCGAGATTGCCGAATTGCGTCAGCAGTTTCACCGCGGTCTTCGGGCCGACCTTGTCGACGCCCGGCACGTTATCGACGGCATCGCCGACCAGCGTGAGGTAATCGACGATGCGTTCCGGCGGCACGCCAAACTTGGCGATCACGCCTTCGCGATCGAGCTTCTCGTTGCTCATGGTGTTGATCA
>DASVLM010000774.1:0-3642 GCA_036384875.1 Noviherbaspirillum sp. | reverse complement strand
GCCTGGAACAGGGTAGCGCCTCTGCCACGGTGCGCCGGCCGGAGAAGATGCCGTCAACAGGACCGGCCGTAGGTTACGCCAGCACACACCCGGCGTGGCATGCCCCTGCGGCGGACCGGAACTGATCCGGTCCGCTGTTTTTCTAAAGCAACACGATACGGCGGCGCACAGACTTCGGCGCTACAATGATTCGCCCCGTTGTTTGCTTGCCGTGAATACGCCCCTCCGCAAAATCATCCACTGCGATTGCGACTGCTTCTACGCCGCGATCGAAATGCGCGACGATCCATCGCTGCGCGGCAAGCCGCTCGCAGTCGGCGGCCGTCCCGACCAGCGCGGCGTGGTGGCGACCTGCAATTACGAAGCGCGTGAATTCGGCGTGCGGTCGGCGATGCCGACGTCGCAGGCGTTGCAGCGCTGCCCGCATCTCATTGTGCTCAGGCCGGCGATGGACAAGTACCGCACGGCGTCACGCCAGATCCTCGCGATCTACCGCGATTACACCGATCTGGTCGAACCCTTGTCGCTCGACGAGGCGTATCTCGATGTCACCGACTCGCCGCACTTTCGCGGCAGCGCCACGCTGATCGCGCAGGACATCCGCGCGCGCATCGCCGAAACCGTCGGCATCACGGCTTCTGCCGGCATCGCGCCCAACAAGTTCATCGCCAAGATTGCCAGCGACTGGAACAAGCCGAATGGCCAGTACGTGGTGCGTCCGGAGGAGGTGGATGCCTTCGTCACGAAACTGCCGGTCAACAAGTTGTTCGGCGTCGGCAAGGTGACGGCGGCGAAGATCAACCGGCTCGGCGCGCATACCTGCGCCGATCTGCGCGAGTGGAGCATCGTGGATTTGCAGCGACACTTCGGCAAGTTCGGCGGCAGCCTGTACTGGCTGTGCCGCGGTGTCGATCGACGTCGCGTCAATCCCGACCAGGAACGCAAGTCGGTGAGCGTCGAGGAAACCTATCCGAAAGACTTGCCCGACCTCGATGCCTGCCAGCGCGAACTCACGCCACTCATCGAGCTGCTGGTGCAACGCGTACGCCGCGTACAGGCCGAACGCCATATCCACAAGCTGTTCGTGAAGCTGCGCTTCGACGACTTTCGCCGCACGACTGCAGAGTGCGTGGCGACGGCGATCGATGAGGCGCAATGCCGCCGCCTGCTCGATACGGCATTCGAGCGCGGCAAGCGTCCGGTGCGATTGCTCGGCGTCGGCGTGCGGCTGAATGAGGAAGACGAAGACTTGAACCAGCTCGGCTTGTTCGGCGACGAGATGCCGGACGAGACAGCAGAGGATATCGCCGGCACGGCCCCATGAAAAAAGGCACCTCGCGGTGCCTTTTCCACGTGACGCGCCGGTGGCGGCGCCATTACGTCGATCAGAAGCTGTGGCGCATGCCGAACTGGAAGGCGCTGTCGCCCGAGCCGGCTTCGATCGCGCTGCCCACCGTGTAGCCTGCGCCGTTGCTGTTGCTGATCTTGGCGTAAGCAGCATACAGGTCGGTGCGCTTGGACAGCGAGTGCAGGTAGCCCAGTGCCCACTGGTGCGCATCCTGGTTGGCTGCGGTCCTGTCATCCTTGCGGACGTAGGAGACCAGCACCTTGTTGGCGCCGAACGGGACGGTCGCGCCGAGCAGCAAGTCGTTGCTGTCGGTGGACGCGGTCGGAGCGAAAGCATAGCCGAACGGATTGGCGGTATTGCGCAACGGCGAGCTGGCGGTGCCGCGATTCGTGCCGTAAGCGAAGTGTGCCTTGGCCACGCCGAAGTCGTAGGTGGCGGCCAGCAGCGTGTTCTTGCCGTCGTCGCTCGGTGCGTTCGCCACGGTGGCGACATTGCGGTTGTGGTAGCCGAGGCGCACCATCAGCGGGCCGTTCGCGTAGGCGACGGCAGCGCCGATCTGGCGGCTGGCGGAGGTGTCGCCCGCCACTTCGCCGAAGCCGTAGGCCAATTCACCCGTGAAGCCGTTCAGGTTCGGCGTCACGTACTTGATGGCGTTGTCCATGCGGCTGGAGCCGTTGCCCGAGTTCGGCATGATGTTGGCGGCGTCGCCTGCCATACCCGTGCCGAACGGATCGGCGGCCAGCATGGTCAGGTATTCCGGCGTGTACTGGCGGCCGAATGTCACGGTGCCGGCATGCTGGCTGCTGAGGCCCACGAAGGCCTGGCGGCCGAATAGCAGGCCGCCCTGGCCAAGCGCGCCGGTGTCGGCCTGGAAGCCGTTTTCCAGCAGGAAGACGGCGGACATGCCACCGCCGAGGTCTTCGCTGCCCTTGAAGCCGAGACGCGAACCGGAGGCGATGCCGCTGGTCAGCTTGGTGACGGATCCGGCTGCAGCGCCGTGTTCAGACACCACGCCGACATCCACGACACCATAAACGGTCACGTTGGTTTGTGCGGACGCCACACCGGCGAAGCCGCCCAGGATGGCGAGTGCGAGGATTGTTTTCTTCATTCTTTCTTTTCTCCACAAATTGAACTACACGATGTGTCGGCGTCATTCCCATGCGCCGACGCTTCCACTCCTTCCCGCCCCGATAACCCGCAGGTCCGCGGCGAGCCGGCTTGGCCTTCCGGCAGCGCGTGCTGCCTTTTTGCCGGCCAGGCGAACCGGTCTCCCGTCCGCTTCACCATTTCCTGCCCGGCAAAATGTTTACGGATTATCGTGTGTTTACAGATATAATCAAAAAGCTTTCTCGATAAATTGTCGTTAAATAGTCACAAAAAGTACGACTGTGCGGCGACAACGGGAAAGTGGGATGAACACCAGGTCAAGCCACGTTCCCGGTACTGCGAGCCGGGAACGCAGCAGGTTTTCAGTCTCCCAACATGTCTCCTTGGGTTCGGGCGGGCGCGCAAGCACCCGCCCTTTTTTTAATCCGGACGCAAGGGCAAAAACGCAACTGACTGGTGCCGGGGCGGCGTGTAGAATGGCGCCTTTTTTCGAGCGCCCGCCATGTGGTTCAAGAACCTGCAGATCTACCGTCTTACCGCCCCCTGGACCCTCACTCCCGAGCAGCTCGAACGCCAGCTGGCCCCACAAACCTTCACGCCGGGCGCGAGTCTCGAACTGCAAACCCAAGGCTGGGCTTCGCCGCGCGACAACGGCATGCTGGTGCACATCGTGAACCGGCAGATCCTGCTGCAGCTCGCCACCGAGAAGAAGCTGCTGCCGTCCTCGGTCATCAACCAGGTCGCCAAGGCGCGTGCCGCCGAGCTTGAGGAACAGCAGGGCTTCAAGCCGGGCAAGAAGCAGATGAAGGAAATCAAGGAGCAGGTCACCGACGAACTGCTGCCGCGCGCCTTTTCCATCCAGCGCAGCACCCGCGTCTGGATCGATCCGGTCAACGGCTGGCTGGTGGTCGATGCGGCCAGCCCCGCCAAGGCCGATGAAGTGTTCAAGCTGCTGCTGAAATCGCTGGAAACGCTGCCTTTCGCCGCGTTGCATACCGAGCGCTCGCCGCTGTCGGCGATGACCGACTGGCTCGCCGCCGACGAAGCGCCGGGCGGCTTCACCATCGACCAGGACACCGAGCTGCGCGCCACCGGCGAAGGCAAGGCCACGGTGCGCTACGTGCGCCACACCATCGAGGCGGACGACGTGCGCCGCCATATCGCTGCCGGCAAGCAGTGCACGC
>DASVLM010000773.1:0-3610 GCA_036384875.1 Noviherbaspirillum sp. | reverse complement strand
ATCAGTGCCAAACCGGCAACCGGTACACCACCCACGGCGGACAGCGTAGCCGCCAGCACGATGAACCCGCTGCCGGTCACACCGGCTGCACCCTTGGAGGTCAGCAGGAGCACCGCGAGCAAGGTGAGTTGCTGCACGATGGTCATCGGTGTGTCGGTAGCCTGGGCGATGAATACTGCAGCCATCGTCAGATAGATCGATGTGCCATCGAGGTTGAAGGAATAACCGGTCGGGATCACGAGGCCGACGACGGATTTTTTCACACCGAGGTTTTCCAGCTTTGCCATCATGCGCGGCAGCACGGATTCAGACGATGATGTGCCGAGCACGATGAACAGTTCTTCCTTGATGTACTTGACGAACTTCCAGATGCTGAAGCCGTGCAGGCGGGCGACGATGCCGAGCACCACGAAGATGAAGATGAGGCAGGTGAGGTAGAAGGTACCCATCAGCTTGCCGAGCGACAGCAGGCTTCCCACGCCGTATTTGCCGATGGTGAATGCCATGGCGCCGAAGGCACCGATCGGGGCTGCCTTCATGATGATGCCGACGATGCCAAAGAGCACGTGGGAAACCTTTTCCACGAAATCGAACACTACGGTGCCGCGGCCGCCGAACTTGTGCAACGCGAAGCCGAACAGCACGGAGATGAGGAGCACCTGCAGGATGTCGCCCTTGGCGAAAGCATCGAACATGCTGTTGGGGATGATGCTCATCAGGAATTCGGTGGTCGACTGCATCTTGCCCGGGCCGGTGTAGGCAGCAATGCCTTTCGTATCGAGCGTATGCGGGTCGACATGCATGCCGGCGCCCGGTTGTATCAGGTTGACGATGATGAGGCCAATGATCAGCGAGATGGTGCTGACGATTTCGAAATACATCAGCGCCAGGCCACCAGTCTTGCCGACCTTCTTCATATCCTCCATGCCGGCGATGCCGATCACGACTGTGCAGAAGATGACTGGTGCGATGATCATCTTGATGAGCTTCACGAAGCCGTCGCCGAGGGGTTTCATTTCTGCACCGAGGTTGGGGTAGAAATGTCCGAGTGCAATGCCAATGATGATGGCGGTCAGCACTTGCGCATAAAGCGACTTGTAGAGTGGTTTGCCTTGCATTTCTCGTCTCCGAAGATGAGCCCGCACAACATGCGAACCTGAATGCCAGCATTGTGTCTGTGACGGTATGGAATCAACAATTGTGGACATCCACACAAATGCTTGGGCCACGAATCAATGCGATTTGATCCCGCGGGATTGTTTTTTTTCGAAAAATCGGGTCAAGCCAACAGGTTGTGACGTGATGGCAAAGCGTGCGCAGGAGAAAGCCGGGTATATGATGTGGCATGCCGCCGTTTGACTGCCGGAATGATTTTCGCTGCGGCGCATTGTTGTGACAGGCATTGCGGCAACATTACAATTCACGTGCCGCGAACCGGACATCCTTGCCTGGTTGCAGGCGAGTCGATCAACTCAAGGAAGGCAATGGAATTCTTGGCGTCTCCGCTCATGTGGGCCGCACTCGGCAACATCATTCTCGTCAATATCGTTCTGTCCGGGGACAATGCGGTGGTAATTGCGATGGCGGCACGCGGCTTGCCACCGGCCCAGCAGCGCAAGGCGATTGTTTTCGGCAGCGCTGCAGCCATCCTGCTGCGCGTGGTCCTGACAATCTTTGCGCTCCAGCTTCTGGCATTGCCTTACCTGAAGATCGCCGGTGCGATACTGCTTTTCTGGATCGGCGCGCAGCTGCTGGCGGAAGAGGAAAATGAAGAGCAGGGCATCGCCGTGCACGCGTCGCTCGCGGCTGCCATACGCACGATCCTGATTGCCGACCTCATCATGAGCCTGGACAATGTGCTCGGAGTGGCGGCGGCTTCCAAGAACAACATTGCGCTGCTGACGGCTGGTCTTGCCATCAGCATTCCGCTGATTGTGTTCGGTAGCACGCTGGTATTGAAGCTGCTGGAGCGCGTACCATTCCTGATCGTGCTGGGCGCAGCGCTGCTTGGCTACCTAGCCGGGGAGATGCTGTTCTCGGATCCAGCCATAGCACCATGGGTAGCAGTGAACATGCCTCGGCATGACATTGCCCTTGCGGTATCCGGATCCTTTTTGAGCGGCCCAGGATTAGTCGGTGCAATCGCGGTGGTTCTTGTCGGGCACTGGATGTCCCGGCGCGATGCACGCAGGAATTATTGATGGTCAATTGACGTGGTACGTAATACTACTTAAGCATTCACACCCAGCTAATTCTGTCTTGCCTACGTTGATGCCTGATGTCTAGAATCGAGCTGGCTTCCTGCGTATTGCACGCTGGAGTGTAGCGCCGGAGAAAGGCTCCAGGTTCGGGCAATTGATCAATACCGCTTCAGCACGACCTGCTCCAATATCGCTACATGCTTCCCGGCTTCGTGAGTATGCCGATGCAGGCCATCCATTTCCAACCAAAGCAGGAGACAACATGGAACGTCGTTCCTTTCTGAAGAGAGCAGCAGCAGGTGCATCGGCCGGTGTCATTGCGGCCCCGGCGCTGGCGCAGTCCCAGCCAACCATCAACTGGCGCCTTGCGTCGAGTTTTCCGAAATCACTCGACACGATTTACGGTGCAGCGGAAACCTTCACCAAGCGCGTGTCTACGCTGACTAACGGCAAGTTCAACATCCGTGTATTCGCCGGCGGCGAAATCGTCCCGGCACTCCAGGTGCTGGATGCCGTGCAGGCAGGCACTGTTGAAATGGGCCATAGCGCTGCTTACTACTACTTCGGCAAGGATCCGACCTTTGCATTCGATTGCGCGGTGCCGTTCGGCCTGAACTCGCGCCAGCAGACGGCTTGGTTCGACCAAGGTGGCGGCCGTGACCTGCTTCGTTCGTTTTACAAGGACTACGGCATCGTCAACTTCCTCGGCGGGAATACCGGCACGCAAATGGGCGGCTGGTTCCGCAAGGAGATCAAGACCGTGAAGGATCTCGACGGCTTGAAGATGCGCATCAGCGCCTTCGCCGGCAAGGTTATGCAGCGCCTCGGCCTCGTACCGCAGCAGATCGCCGGCGGCGATATCTATCCCTCACTCGAGAAGGGCACGATCGATGCAGCCGAATGGGTCGGCCCGTACGACGACGAGAAGCTCGGCTTCTACAAGGTAGCGCCGTATTACTACTCGCCCGGCTGGTGGGAAGCAGGTCCGCAGCTGTCCTTTTATGTCGGCATCAAGGAGTGGGAGAAGCTGCCGAAGGAATACCAGGCAGCAGTTGAAGCCGCTTCGTACGAAGCGCACGTCGCAATGCAGGCTGAATACGACGCACGCAATCCGGCGGCACTCGCGCGCCTGCTGAAGAACGGCGTGAAGATGCGTTTCTTCTCCAAGGAAATCATGGACGCCTGCTACAAGGCCGCACAAGCGACGATGGAAGAAGAGGCTGCAAAGAACGCGAAATTCAAGAAGATCTACGACCCGTGGAAGCGCTTCCTGCATGACCAGAACCAGTGGTTCTCGGTGGCCGAGGCGCCGATGCAAAATTACATGATCAGCCGCAAGTAAGAAACATTTGCCAGTCCGCAGGTCAACGCACTGGCAACATGATGACGGCTACGTACCGTACAGGTAT
>DASVLM010000772.1:0-2788 GCA_036384875.1 Noviherbaspirillum sp. | reverse complement strand
GTTCGGGACGTAGAGGCCGGAGGTTCGAATCCTCTCACCCCGACCAAATTGCTGAGTTCGTCGGGGCGGGTGTAGTGAATACAACTAGCCTATTCTTTACAGACGATGCTTATGCAAACATCTTTACGGTGACCTGGTGGATGCCGTTCCTTTTTGGGTGCAACTTCTCGCACTCGCACTCTTAATACTTCTCTCCGCTTTTTTCGCGATGGCCGAAACGGCCCTTATGGCCGCAAATCGCCATCGACTGCGGCATCTCGCCAAGCGCGGAAACAAGGGCGCGATCACGACTTTGTGGCTGCTTGACCGCACCGACAAGCTGCTGTCGCTGATCCTGATCGTTAATACCCTCATCAATGCGCTCGCGACAGCCTTGGTCACTGCGATCGCGATTTCCATGTTTGGCAACCACGAGAGAGTGATCACTGCCGCCACTGCTGCAGTCGCTTTCCTTCTCATCGTATTCGCGGAAATCTCGCCGAAAGTGATTGGCGCGACTTATCCGGAACGGATTGCACTGCCCATCAGCTTTGTGCTCAAACCGCTGATGGCGCTTGCCAAGCCGGTTATCTGGTTTGTGAATATTTTTGTTTCCCGATTCCTGCGCTTGCTGCGCATTGATGCGACCGGCAATTCACACGAACATCGACTGTCGCGCGAAGAATTGCGTTCCATCGTGCTTGAGGGCGGCAACTTCATTCCACAAAAGCACAAGAGCATCCTGCTCAACTTGTTCGACCTCGAGAAGATATCAGTTGAGGATGTAATGACGCCGCGCGCCCAGATCGAGGCACTCAACCTTTCGGTGCCGGTGGAGGAAATCAAGCAACAACTAACGACTTGCTACCACAACAAACTGCCGGTCTACGAGGGTGAAATCAATCGTGTTGTCGGCATACTTCACGTGCGCAAGGCGGTTGCGCTACTCAACCAGGAAGGCGAGTTAAATGTTGAACACTTCCGAGGTCTCCTGACCGAACCCTATTTCATCCTGGAAGACACGGACGTTTTCACACAATTGCAGTATTTCCAGGAAAACCATGAGCGCCTGGGCATCATCGTCGACGAATACGGCGAAGTGCAGGGACTGGTCACACTGGAAGACATCATCGAGGAAATGATCGGCGAATTCACCACCTCGATGCCCGGTGCCGGACATGCCGACGGGTTCGAGTGGAATGACAAGGACGAATGCCTGCTCGAAGGCAGCACGACACTGCGCGACATCAACAAGCATCTGGGACTTGAACTGCCGCTGGACGGTCCGAAGACACTCAACGGCTTGCTGCTCGAAGTCTTGCGTGACATTCCTGAAGCAAACGTAAGCATCAAGATTGGCAACTGCATCATCGAAATCGTGCAGGTGCAAAACCAGGCCATCAAAGTCGTAAAGCTGATCAGAGCCAAAAGTGGCAATGCTCTTCTCGCACGGGCGTGAGTCCGATAAACGTGTTCCAAAGACGTAACAGTAAGTCACAATACCTTTACAAATCAGATGCCTAGAGGCATTATCTAATGCGACTTGGTTGCATTTGATGTAAGTTTCACCACTCTCTATGGCAGCAGTCCTCCCGAACCAGACGGCGAATTCAACAGTATCCGGCCTTGCACGTGCGTTAGTGCAAGCCGGACGGCTGTCGGCTGCGCAGGCAGAAACACTGCAAAAGCAGGCATTGACCGATAAGATGCCTTTCATTGATGTGCTGCTCGATAGCGGCAATATCGATTCTCGAACGCTAGCCGCCTTCTGCTCCGAAACCTTTGGGTATCCGCAGCTCGATTTCAGCACTTTCAATCGAGACTTCGTCCCGGAAAATGTCATCGACATCAAGTTGATGCAGAAGGAGCGAGTGCTGGCGCTGACGAAACGCGGCAACAAGCTCTCGGTAGCAATCTCCGACCCGACCAATACCCATGCACTGGATCAGATCAAGTTCCAGACCGAACTGACCGTCGAGCCCATTATCGTCGAGCACAAGAGCCTGCTGCAGACGATAGAAAAGCTTGGGCAGAGCGCCGAGGAAAACCTTGAAGAGCTGGTCGGCGATGACCTGGATATCGATCTCTCGTCCGAAGAAGCCCCGCCGGACGCAGGAATCGACGTCAGTACGGCGGACATCGACGATGCGCCGGTAGTTCGATTTCTGCAAAAGGTACTCATCGACGCCATCAACATGGGGGCGTCGGATTTGCATTTCGAACCCTTCGAGAAGTTCTATCGCATCCGCTTCCGAATAGATGGCGTGTTACGTGAAATGGTGCAGCCGCCCCTTGCGATCAAGGAAAAGCTCGCGTCGCGCATCAAGGTGATTTCCAAGCTGGATATTTCCGAGAAACGGGTTCCCCAGGACGGGCGCATGAAGCTCGTCCTATCTAAAACTCGTGCAATCGATTTCCGCGTCAGCACGCTACCTACCCTGTTCGGCGAAAAGATCGTGATGCGTATCCTTGATCCTTCATCCGCCACGCTGGGCATTGAGGCGCTCGGATACGATCCCGACCAGAAGGAATTGTTGTTGAAGGCTATTGAGCGGCCTTATGGCATGGTGCTGGTGACCGGGCCAACCGGCTCCGGCAAAACGGTATCGCTCTATACCTGCCTGAATATCCTGAACAAACCCGGCATCAACATCTCGACAGCCGAAGATCCGGCTGAAATCAACCTGCCCGGCATCAACCAGGTGAACGTGAATGACAAGGCGGGTTTGACATTCGCTGCGGCACTGAAGTCCTTCCTGCGGCAGGATCCGGACATCATCATGGTGGGCGAAATCCGGGATCTGGAAAC
>DASVLM010000771.1:0-3663 GCA_036384875.1 Noviherbaspirillum sp. | reverse complement strand
TATTTGTGGACGATTAAAGCCATAAGGGTGGAAAGTGTGCGCTTGGGGATTGAAGAATTTTGATAAAAATCAACCCTTTACTTTACATGCTGCGTCGCGGGATGGCAAGGGCAACGACATAAGATGCGGCTTTGACACGGGCAAAATATTCCCGTTCAGCAATAATTATCGGGTGGCAGGCAAAATTGTCTTTTCCCAACGCAAGCCGATGTCGCCATCAGGGATACCGTCCAGATTCAAGCCGATGTCCGCAGCGAAAACCAATTGTCTGCACGCGGTAGATACCAAGGGAAGAAACGGGCGCTCCCAAGCCGGAATATGCAGCGCCTGATAATGTTGCTTCAACGATCGCGCCGGACGACCGTGGGCGGTCTTCAACCGCTCACCACCCCGGCGGGCGTGCAAACATAACTCTTGGACTCGCAACCAGCCGGGATCCAGGCCCGTTCCAGGTGCGACACGTTCGAAATGAAGTCGTCCCCTGAAGACAGGAAATTCAATGGATGCATCTCCATTCCAGCGAAAGGCGATCGCAGGATTATTCTCAAAGGCTTTTTCATCAAGGCGCGGTGTCATGTAAACTCGTCCGCGGTAACGCCGGATCACGCAATCACCATGCGTAACACGAATCTGTGCATCGTCATGAATGCTCGATAATTGTCGCCGCATTTCTGCCAGCCAGGCAGTCGATGGCATTCGCACGCCTTTCGATGCGAACCAGTAGCGAAATACATTATCAATACGATCGCTATCTTGCAGCACATTCAGCGCATCCAGTGACAGACGATCTCCATCGAGACATGAAGCCATATCCTGCGCAGCGAGTTGATCGAGAAGTCGCTGTGCTGCCTGTGCATGGCGCGCGCTGCGGCCCAGGCGTTCTGCGTAACCGGGAAAGTGCTGAGATAACGAAGGCATCACACCGTGACGCAACGCATTGCGCGTATAGCGGACATCCGCATTCGACTCGTCATTGACGTAAGCAATGCCCAGCGACGCAACAAAGGTTTCAAGCTCCATTCGCGATACGTCTAGCATGGGGCGGCCGATCCAAACTTCTTCCGTCTGCAGCAGGTCTGGCGCCCGACTGAGAACCTCCATTCCGCACAATCCTGCCACACCCGATCCACGCAATAGCTGCAGCAATACCGTCTCTGCCTGATCATCCTGATGGTGCGCCGTCAACAGCAGCTTTACTCCATGCGCGGCACACATCTGCCCCAGCGCCGCATACCGTTGAAAGCGAGCCTCCTGTTCAATGCTATCCCCGGCCACCACACTCACCCGCCGCGAGTCGAATGCAATATCCGCTGCGCTGCTTTCACGCGCACAATGCGCAAGCCAAGCATCTGCGTTCGCACTGAGCCCATGATGCACGTGGAATGCGAACAGCTTGATGCCATATTTATGCGCATAACGCTGTGCAAGCTGAAGTAGTGCGGATGAGTCCAACCCGCCACTGTACGCGACAGCGATTATCGGGGTACCAGAAACAAAAACGCGCGCCTGAATATCATTCAGCGCGCGCTCGAATGCGTCGACAAGCGACGCGGTCCGGTATTCGGCCACGGATTACTCCGGGGAGGTGATTTCCTTGAACTTGCCGTAGCTCATCAGTTTTTCATGGCGTGCGGCGATAAGCTCCTTTGGCTTCAAACCTTGAACCTGGCGCAGCGAATCGGCCAGAGCACGTTTGAGCAACGTTGCCATCTGCTTGGGATCGCGGTGCGCGCCGCCCAATGGCTCATTGACGATCTTGTCGATCAAGCTCATCGCTTTCAACCGGTGCGCCGTCAGACCAAGCGCTTCAGCCGCGTCGGACGCGCGCTCGGAAGTCTTCCAGAGAATCGACGCACAGCCTTCCGGCGAAATGACGGAGTAAGTTGCGTACTGCAGCATCAACACGACGTCACCCACGGCAATTGCCAGCGCACCACCGGAGCCGCCCTCGCCAATGATGGTCGCAATCAACGGCACCTTCAGTTCAGCCATCACATAAAGGTTGTGGCCGATTGCCTCGGACTGCCCACGCTCTTCCGCATCGATGCCCGGAAATGCGCCCGGCGTGTCGACAAATGTGAAAACCGGAAGTCCAAATTTTTCCGCCAGCTTCATCAGGCGCATTGCCTTGCGATAGCCTTCGGGCTTGGGCATGCCGAAATTGCGCAGCGCGCGCTCTTTCGTGTCTCGCCCCTTCTGATGCCCGATGACCATGCAGGCCTGCCCATTGAATCGTGCGAGACCGCCGACAATGGAAAGGTCATCCGCATAGCTGCGGTCGCCGTGAAGTTCGTGGAAGTCAGTGAAGATCTCGTTCACGTAATCCAGCGTATAGGGGCGCTGCGGATGACGAGCGATCTGGGAAACCTGCCAAGGCGTGAGCTTGGCATAGATATCTTTGGTGAGCTGCTGGCTTTTCTTGGAAAGGCGATCGATTTCTTCGGAAATATCGACAGCGGAGTCGTCCTGTACAAAGCGCAGCTCTTCAATCTTGCCTTCGAGTTCTGCAATAGGCTGCTCGAATCCGAGAAATGTTGTCTTGCTCATCGTGACTCCTGTCAGCTCGATACGATGTTGGTTCAATACGCGACTGGCGCAGAGTCCAGACTGCGCCAAAGATACCATGTTGCAACGGTGCGCCACGGCTCCCAATTGGCGGCGACTTCGCGCGCGTCGCTGCGGGACACCGGTTCACCCGAGAAATAATTGACGCTGATTCCCTTGAGCAGGCCCAAGTCGTCCAGCGGCAAGATGTTTGGCCGGAGCAGATTAAATATCAAAAACATCTCCGCTGTCCAGCGTCCGATACCGCGGATGGCAACCAGCTCCGAGATGACTTCTTCGTCATCCATCTCGGCCCAACTGTCTACATGGACACGTTTTGCCTTGAAATGATCCGCAAGATCGATCAGGTACTCGGCTTTCCTTTTAGACAATCCGCAAGCCGCCAGCATTTCCGGCCCGGCTTTCAGAACTTGGGCAGGCGTACATTTGGGACATTGCTCCAGGAAACGCAACCAGATCGCTTCAGCCGCCTTGACCGAAATCTGCTGGCCGATGATCGATCGCACGAGCGTGTTGAACGGCTCACCCCGGCTTACCAAGTGCATATCGCCAAACTGGGGAATGAGCTTGCGCATGATGCGGTCGCGCTTCATCAGCTCGCTCTTGGCGTCCTGCCAGTAGGCCGGTACGCACGCCTGCAGTTCGGCCCCGCGGGAAGTTGCCATCAGCTCCTTCTCCACTCGGTCAAGCCACCCGGCTTGTCTTCGAGCACGATACCGTTCGCAAGCAGTTCTGCACGAATCCTGTCGGCCTCGGCAAAGTCCCTTGCTTTCTTTGCAGCTGCGCGTGCAGCAATGCGTTCCTCGATCGCGGTCTCCGACAATCCATCCGCTTCAGCGGGGCCGAAACGCAGAAATTCCTGTGGAACACGCTGCAGGAAACCAATGGTTCCGGCAAGCGCCTTCAACTGGCGTGCAAGGACGGCCGACCTAGTCTTGTTCACCTCGTTCGCAAGATCGAACAACACGGCAATGGCGTTCGACGTATTGAAATCATCGTTCATCGCCTCGGAAAAACGCACTGCATACGCTTCACTCATATCGAGCGGGCACGAATCCGGAGCCACTTCCTTGAGCGCTGTGTAGAGACGTGTCAGCG
>DASVLM010000770.1:0-6556 GCA_036384875.1 Noviherbaspirillum sp. | reverse complement strand
TGGAGAAACTGAAGGAACGCTTCCCGGGCGTGACGGCGGTGCATTACCCGAGTTCGGGTACGCATTTCCATGCTTACGTGGCGGTGAAGCAGATGCGCCCCGGCGAGGCTCGCCAGGTGATGATGGGCCTGCTCGGGTGGGACCCTTATCTGAAGACGGTGATCGCCGTCGATTCGGATGTCGACATCACCCGCGACGAGGAAGTGCTGTGGGCGGTCGCCACGCATCTGCAGCCGCATCTCGACGTGGTGATCGTGGACGGCTTGCCGGGCAGCGCGCTCGACCCGTCTGCCTCCGGCGTGGGCACGACGTCGCGCATGGGGCTCGATGCCACGCGCGGCCAGAACTTCGACGGCATCCGTGCCCGCATCGGTGACGATGCCATGGCGCGTGCGGCGGCAATCCTTTCCCGCGTTGACCGCTGACGCTTGCAGGATTCCCGGCGCACGCTTCGTGCCGGGAATCCCGCGCTTCAATGGTTCTGCCGATACGCCTTCACCTGCTCCAGCAACTGTTCCGGGGCGAACTGCGTATAGTCCTTGTCGATCTCCAGGCTGACCGCCGATTCGAGTTGCGGGTCGAGCAGCTTGCGCAGCATGCCGAGGAATTTCGGCGATACCACCAGTGAGAGTTGCTGGAAGCGTCCTTCGCGGTAGGCCTGCAGCAGGAAGCCTGCAATGTCGCGCGCAAACAATTCCGCTTGATGCTCGTCCGGCGTCTGCGCCGGCTCATACAGCTTGTTCGGCAGCGCGCCGCCGGTATTGTGCATACTCTTGGAAGCGGAGGTCGGGCCGTACTTATCCGTCTCCAGGTCCAGTCGGCGCTGGCGTTCCGCCTCGTTCACCATGTCATTGATTTCCTCCAGCCGGTCGGAGGATTGCTCCTGCGAAAAGAAACGTGCGCGGCTCGCGTTGGCCGAAAGAATCCAGGTTGCATGCATGTCGTTCACCTTTAAAACGTCGCCTGAATTCCTTCGATGAGGCCGGTGGGCGAAATGTTCCATTGGTGCTGCGGTGGAGGTATGGCGGTTGTGCACTGCCGCGTGCTGGAAGCGGGGGAATTGATGAAGGAAGCCAGCGACAACCGGGGGGCGCCCAGTGGCTGGCCGATGAGTGCGCCTGTCCGTGAGAGTGCTCAGGCGGTATCTCGTGGGTCGCGCAAAGCCAGATTCGGTGATGATTGAAGGAACTTCATCCCGTATTCCTCTACTGCCTTGCGTTCAACGAATTTTGCTGCGGCGGCGGGGCTGAGCTCTTTGATGAAACCGTAAACCTCATTGCTTGCTGCAAACTCGAAAATCGATTGCGGCTCGGTTGAAGACTTCTTTGCGTAATAGTTGTCGAGGAAAGCGTCGCATTTTTTGGGAAGCCACTTGTCGAAGCCACCAATCAGCTCATCGAGCTGTCCGTTGAGCTCGCGGCAAAGCAGCGGAATTTCTTTGTCGTGCCACGGCCCTACGCCTTGCACCTTACCGGACTGCCACGCCGCGATCTGGTTGTAAATACCCATTTTGCGCTCGGTCATCGGCAGTTTGTGCTCTTCTATTTTGTTTGCCACTTCGAGGCGCAACGCGTCGATTTCCGCCGAGTCCTCGCCCGCATATGGCGGCAAGCCTTTGGCTTGCAGCGCTTCCCATTTATCTGCGACGAGATGCTCCACCAATGGCTTTGCTTCACCGTCTTGCAACTTCCGGATCTTCCTGTGTTCCTGAATCACTGGTGCGGCAATCAAGCTCCTTCTTTCCTCTGCGGACATCCTCTGGTGCGAAGCGCGCTTTGAGCTGGTTCGGTCGAACGATGGCCTGTATAAGTCCTGAAGGTTAGGAAAATCAAATTTGGCTGACAGTCGGGCAAGGCTCGATCGTTTATTTGAACTGGTCGTACCGGCAGAAACCATCGTGTTGCTGGAAGAAAAAGAAGCCGCAGTCGACGTTCTGCAAATGGAGAGTGGAGAAGTCGTTCCGCTGCCGGAGCCCGGCCGGCTGGACGCTTGCGTTGTAAACGTGACCGTTCTTGAGGAAGGAGTTGGTGGTGATGCAAAATTGGATTCATCGGTACAAGTGACCTTGCTAAGAATAGATTGCTCGGTCGTCGTGCCGTTAGCTAAGGATGGAGCAGTGCTTGTGCCTGGTTTGCGGTTATTGCTCCGTATTTTCCATCCCTGCAACAGCTTGTTGCTCATCCGCTTGCCTAAATGTGGCTTGCCTCCAGGTTTTTGCGACTCCAGGGAGGGGGATGAATGGTTCTGCTCCGGCACCACTTCTTTTTCAGCAGGCTTTGCAGCCAATGAGGTCAATACGGAGAACGGATTAGGGAGGTGTATGGCCATGGGAAGTTGCCCTAATTTAGTTGCTTGGGTGAAACCGCAAAATGCAGACATTCCTCCTTTGGAATCGCGTTATACGGTAGTGACCCTGCTATTGATGATTCATCTCTTCATGTCATGTGTTTATGTATATATGGCTTGCGGAACGAAAAAGTTCCACAGCCAATATATTTTTTCGAAATTGCTGGGCAAACGTGTGGATGCACAGGAAGAATCGCGATAACGCGAATAATTTCTAATTTTGCGATAGAAATTCACTAGATGCACTTCACCGCATTCAGCATCGCATACGCTACTTGTTCTCCACGCACGTCGCCATGGTCATGGATGAAATCGTCGGCGCGCAGGTTGTAGACCGCACCCTGCGTAAATGAATATGGCTGGCCAACGGCCAACAGGGTGTTGAATGCGGCGTTCACCTCAGGTGTGTGCTGCGCGCCGTTGCGTCCCATGCCGCCGTACGGGTCGTTCTGGTCGCCGAAGGCTGCTGCCTGTTCGTTGGTGATGCGTGACGCCAGCGGATAGGCGACGCCCACTGCCTGGTCGTTTTTGGTGTGCGTGACGAGAATGGGGCCTGATGCGCGCTTTTCCGCCACCAGCCTGCGGAAGGCGCCGTCGTGATTCATTCCATCGAAATTCAATCCGATGCCGTTGTGCGAGTAGGCCGCCTGCAGCAGCGTCACGCTGACAGCGTTGGTGTTCGACGGCAGCGCATTTGCCGCCGCAGTGACCAGCCTGCCGCCAAAGCTGTGGCCGGCGAGATGCAGGCGCAGCGTGCGGTTCTTCTCACGCAGCAGCATCAACAGGTGCGCCACGCCGGTACTGCCGACGATGCCGGCGCGCTGCTTCATCTCGCAATAGGTCGTGTAATTCGCCAGCCGGCGCGCGGCGGAAATGAAGCCCGAGAACAGGTCGTGCAGGCCGGCGGCACTGCCGTCTGCATGCATGTCCGCTGCGCCGCCGCGTGCCGCTGGCGCTGCGGGTGCGCTCACCGGCTTGCTCAGCCTGGTGAACATCTCCAGCGGATCTTCGGTGAAGAATTCGGCCGACCCGTCATCCGCATTCGCTTGGCTCGAGTCCACCAGCGCGCGCAGGTGCAGCACGAATTCGCGTCGCGCGGCAGCGTCAGTGTTCAGCATGGGAACCAGGTCCTTCAGCTTGTCCACCACGGGAACACGGACCGGGTCAGGCGCAATATCGCCGAGCCGCACCGGGTTGTGCTTCAACGCATCGAGGAGATGCATCAATGCATCGAGATCCGGCTGGCCGCCAGCCGAGGCAGCGCCGCCTGCGGGGATCAGGTCGGCATCGTCGAAGCGCTTGCTCGGCCAGAACACGCGCACCGCGCCGAACTTGCGATCCGAGATTGTCTTCATCAGGCTGGTGCGCAGCAGTCTCTCGATATTGCCGGTCAATTCGTCGAAGAGCGCGGCGGCTTCTTCCTTGTTGTTGTTCCAGCCGTGCGCGAGGATGAACATGTCGGTTAGCTCTGCAGCACCGGCAATCGCGGCGTCGGCCTGCGCCTGGTCGAAGATCTGGCCATCGCGCGTGAATTCGACATCGAAGGGTGTGATGCTCATGATGGAATCCTTTCTTGGGAAAAGTGAACTGCAAGTCAGACGAGCTGGATCGCGCGCATCAGGTCGACCATGCCGCGTCCTTCAAAGTAACGCTCTCGTCCGAGCGAGGTGGCGCTGTCGAGAAAGATGCGTTTGACTTCCAGCGGCTTGCCGATGAACTCGCGGCGTATCGAGAGGAAGGCGGCTATGGCGCCGGAGACATGCGGCGCTGCCATGCTGGTGCCGCTGTCGTCGACATAGAAGGCATCCTTGCCGTTTGCCGCACCATCGCTCGACTTGCGCGCGTCTTCCAGTTTCTTGCCAGCTGCGCAGGACGTGATGCGTTCGCCGGGGGCGACAAGGTCCGGCTTCAGGCGGCCGTCCGCTGTCGGTCCCTTGGACGAGAAATAGGAGATGCCATAGGTGTGCGGTGCATCGCGATGGGTCGCCCCCACGGTGATGGCGAGCGCGGCGTTGCCCGGGTCGTTGATGGTGTTAGACAGCCCGACTTTGGAAGCACCCGCCGATGCAGCGACCGTGCCGAAGCCGGTATTGCCCGCAGCGGCGACCACCACCACGCCTTCCTGCACCAGACGGTCCACCGCGTTGCACAGCGGGCTCTGGCCGCAGGCGAACATCTCGGCATCGAACTCATATCCCACGCTGAGGTTCACGCCGTGCACGCGCATCAGCTTGGGGTTGTCGTTGATCTTGTCGCGGATATATTCCAGCGCCTGGATCACCTGGCTGGTGCGTCCCTTGCCTTCGCGGTCCAGCACGCGCAGGCTGATCAGCTTGCAGCGCGGCGCAACCCCGTGCAGCGCCGGCATGCCGTTCGGCCCTTCCTTGTTGACGATGCGGCGCGGCGCGAAGCTCGGCGCTTCGCTGCCATCGCTGCCGACCTTGTACTGGCGCTCGAAAGCGCAGACGCGATTGCTGTCGCCCGGTGCCTGACCGGCGATGATGCCGGACACATGCGTGCCATGGCCGTAGTCGTCGCGCAGCGCCCACGCCTGGTGCTGCGCGAGCAAGGCGTCGCGTGCATCCGGGGGCATGTCCGGAGCGAGGTCCGGGTCGGGCAATACCCTGGTGATATCGATGCCTTCTTCCACCTCGAGGATGTCGGCGAAGCAGCGATGCAAACCAACCACGTCCTTGGCCAGCAGGCTGTGGGCAGCGCGTGCGTCGTCGGACGCGGTGTTGCCGAAATGCGGGTGGTCCGCCTGGATGCCGGAATCGATCACCGCCCACACGATGTTCTCGCCGGCGGCATCGAAGGAGCGCAATGCCGCGTCGGCCTTGATGGTGGAGATCGAGCGGTCGGTATGGACTTCGATCGGGAAGTCGGGCCAGAGGCGATAGATCGCGCGCTGGCGGCGCGGGTTCGCTTCGTCCGCCGCGACGATGCGGTGCCAGTCGCGATCAGTGAAGTCGCAGCGGTAATAGGACTTGGTCAGGCGCAGCGGTTCGCGCCGGCGGGCTTTGTTGCCTGGTGCTGCATCTTCGCTGCGCACGAGCTTGTCGTAGAGATCGAGGAAAGCCACAGCGGCGCCGGGCAGGCCGCCGATATGCTCGACATTGAGTTCAACGATGTAAGGCCCGGTTTCATCGACGCTGCCCACCGGCGGTAATGCCCATTTCGCGCGCTTGTCCGGATCGCCGAGCTGGGGCGGCACGGTGGTGCGCGCGAAACTGTTCGAGGGCGAGTGGATTGCAGGCGGCGCGGCGGGCTCGGTTTTTTTCCTGCGAGGCTTCCTGCTTCCGGGTTCCTTCGTTGCCATGCCGGCCTCCATGGCTGTTCCTGGCAATATGCATGGGAGAAGCGCTCGATCTGCGTCGACATGTCATCCTGTGCAGGAACAAAGTCGCGCTATGTGATCTGCCGTACAGGTTCGGCTTTTTTCAACGGCAGTGTTTGATGTAGGACAGACCGCGAAACAGTATCGGCGCGAACGTCCGGAAGCGATACGGAGGCGGACGGAAGCCGTCGCGCACCAGCGCTTTTGCATATTGATCAGTGCAGTGATATTGCGCTATTGCATGACCAGCCATGCGTCCGCAGGCCATGTCGAATGTCGACGATGTCGCCGGCTGCTTCTTCACTCCTGCCGATTGGGAGGAACGATGCCGAACTTCTTCATCTGTCGATACACGGTGGCACGGCAGATATCCAGCTCTGCCGACACTGCGGTGACATTCCACTTGTTGCGGCGCAGGGACGTCAGGAGGCGCTCCATTCCCGGCTCCGCTTCGCGTGTCAGGCTGCGGAAGCTTGCGGCGACCGGAGACATCGACGACAGCGCCGATAACGCCGGCAACGCCGTAGCCATCTCGCCGCCGGCTTCGGTCACCTCGCGCGGCAGGTGTTCCGGCAGTAACCATTCGCCATCCGCCAGCGCGAGTGCATAACGCAACACGTTGCGCAGCTGGCGCACATTGCCGGGCCACGAGAAACGCAACAGACATTGCATTGCCTCTTCCGACATGCGGCTGCCGGTGCCCAGTGCATCGGCTTCCTCGTGCAGGATCTTTTCGACGAGATAGCGCTTGTCCGCGCGGTCGCGCAGCGACGGCAGATGCAAGGTCGCACCACACAGGCGGTAGTAGAGATCCTCGCGAAACTTTCCTTCGCTGATGAGATTGCGCAGGTCGCGATGCGACGCTGCAACCAC
>DASVLM010000769.1:0-15340 GCA_036384875.1 Noviherbaspirillum sp. | reverse complement strand
TGGAGAAATGAATTTCGGTGTTTTGCTGCGATGACTTTGGAATATGGATTTTCGAGAAAGAAACAATGAGTCAAGAAATTGAAACAAGAAACCAGACTATTACCGAAGTGATTACCGCCAAGCAAAGGCGCGTAATGAATATATGTGTGGTTGTCTGGATTCTTCTTGAATTGATCACATTAATTGCGCCGAATTTGACTGATTATTTGTCGTTCTTTGATCCATTCTTCTTCCAGGGCGTCACCGTCCGTTCCAGATGTACCACTGGTGATCCCATAAGAAATGCGCGCCTTCTTATGTGTGCATGGGTAATTAGCTTTGTGCTCACAGCATATGTCATTGTTAAATTTTGCAGTGATGCGAATTTCTATCCGGAATTTATTTCGCGCTGGAACGCGGCTTCACAAACGACTTCCATCGGGCGCAAGAATCCAATGCTATTCCATTGGATTTACGGTATCTCCCTAGTCGGAGGATTTACTGGCCTTTACTACTGCTACATGTTTGCTGGCCATTGGGGCGACGTTGCTTGCCAAAAATTTCTGGTGGACCGAGCATTATTTATTCAAGGTGGTCTGATCGTTATTGACGGATATTTCATAGGGCTGATCGTCGCCGTTTTCTACGGTGCTATGTCGGTGCGAATAAATGCTAACAAGCAGAAGAGCGCTTGATGCCGGATCACGAGCACATGATGGTCGCGCCGCAATCAGAAGTAGGAAGATCGGCTCTTGGATAAAAATGAACCTGCGGCGGGGTAGTCGACCAACGGCAAGATGGTGCAAGAAGTCAGGGCCGCGTCGGCGACCCCGGATAGCTGCTTTGAGCGGCACACTTCTACGGAAACTGATGCTGCAGAGATACAGCAATAAAAGCATTTTGTGCAAGGGATGGCCTCGACATTTGCTTATTCATCCCTTGCGTTTCAAAAGTGATTTGTCCGCGTAAAAGCAGCTTTGCGGTCGGATTTGATTCCCAAGGCAACAAGCGAAATTTGCGGATTTGAGGCGCGGACCCTACGAAATGGTGTGCGCGAGGTAGTTCTTTATTAAAAAATAACAACATCTGTCGCTAATTGAACTTCCTTGATCTAGAGCATCGATTTGACGGGGCAAACGCGGGTTAAATGAGAAACATTCGAATTGAGATGTGGCTTGCATGGTTTTTTTGGCAAGAAATTGTCGGCTGAAAAAAACACGCAATCTGAATCTTATTAAGAACTATTATCATTTACCTGCTATACTGTGCTCATCAAGGGAAAGTGCGAAACCAGAAGCGCGTCCCGGTTCCGTTGAAAGGCGAACGATGTCTGCGATCCTGTCCGATATCTCGATGCAACACGAGGAACATCTCGGCCTCCTGAAAAAGGGCGAGAGCGCGATCGTGAAGGGCCTGGCGGTAACGCACAGTGCCGATCAGCTCGCAATGAAGACGCGCCTGCTGGAACTTGGTTTCGCTCCCGGCGAACGCATCCGCGTGGTTGCCGAATCCTTTCCGCGCCGCGACCCGATTGCGGTCAAGCTCGGCAATACCACTTTCGCGCTCCGGCGCCACGAGGCCTCGCTGATTCATATCCTGCGCGACGCCTGATCCATCGACTGATTTTCATGAGCACTGCCAAGCCGCTGCGCCTTGCCCTGGTCGGCAACCCGAATTGCGGCAAAACCGCGCTGTTCAATCGCCTGACCGGAGCCCGCCAAAAGGTTGCCAACTACGCCGGCGTGACTGTCGAGCGCAAGGAAGGCCAGTTCACCTCCGATTCCGGTTTCAGCTACCAGGTCATCGACCTGCCCGGCGCCTACAGCCTCAACGCCATGACGCCCGACGAGGCGATCACGCGCGACGTGCTGTTCGGTGCGCGCACCGACGAAGTGCCGCCCGACGTGATCGTGCTGGTGGTTGATGCCACCAATCTCCGCCTCAACTTGCGCCTCGTGCTGGAAGTGCTGCGCCTGAATCGGCCGACAGTGCTCGCGCTGAACATGATGGATGTGGCGAAGAAGCGCGGCTTGGAAATCGATGTGGCGAAGCTGCAGGCCGAACTCGGCATTCCTGTCATCGAAACAGTGGCGGTGAAGCCGGGCGGCGGTGCCTCGCTGATTGCGCAGCTCGATGCCTTGTCGAAACAGCCGCGTGGCGTGTTCAGCGCCGGCGCCGCAGGCCAGTTCAATGCGGACAATGGCAATTCCCTCGAAGCGACCCAGCGCGACGTGCGGCGCATCCTCGATACCGTCATCAAACGCCATGGCGAAGAACACAACATCGGTGAAAAGATCGACGCGGTAGTGCTGCATCCGGTGCTCGGTTACGTGATTCTCGCGGTGCTGCTGTTTCTGGTGTTCCAGGCGGTGTTCAGCTGGTCGAAATTGCCGATGGACCTGATCAAAGCCGGTGTCGATGGCCTTGGCCAGGCAGTGCATGACGCGATGCCCGACGGCATCCTGCGCAGCCTGGTGGTCGACGGCGTGCTGTCCGGCGTGGGTAGCGTGCTGGTGTTCCTGCCGCAGATCCTGATTCTTTTCCTCTTCATTCTCTCGCTGGAAGATTCCGGCTACCTGCCGCGCGCCGCGTTCCTGCTGGACCGCCTGATGGGCAGCGTGGGCCTCTCGGGCCGCGCCTTCATTCCGCTGCTGTCCAGCTTCGCCTGCGCCATTCCCGGCATCATGGCCACGCGCACCATCCAGGACCCGCGTGATCGGTTGGCGACCATCATGATCGCACCGCTGATGACGTGTTCCGCGCGGCTGCCGGTGTATGCGTTGATCATCGGCGCCTTCATTCCGGACCGTACGATCGGCATCTTCAACCTGCAGGGCCTGGTGCTGTTCGGGCTCTATGTGGCAGGCATCGTGTCGGCCATGGCAGTGGCTTACGTTTTCAAGCGCACCTTCGGCAAGGGCCGTTACCAGCCGCTGATGCTCGAACTGCCAAATTATCACTGGCCGAACATGCGCAACCTCGCCATTGGTCTGTGGGAGCGTGCCAAGATTTTCACGACGCGCGTCGGTACCATCATCCTTGCGCTGATGGTCATCCTGTGGTTCCTCTCCAGCTTCCCCGGCGCACCGGAAGGTGCAACCGGTCCGGCGATCCAGTACAGCTTCGCCGGGCATATCGGGCAGTGGCTGCAAGTGGTGTTCGCACCCATCGGCTTCAACTGGCAGATCACGATCGCGCTGATTCCCGGCCTGGCCGCGCGCGAAGTCGCGGTCGGCGCACTCGGCACCGTCTATGCGCTGTCGGCCACCGGCGACCAGCTGGCGACGACCCTGACGCCCATGATTGCCTCGACCTGGACATTGCCCACGGCTTTCTCGCTGCTGGCCTGGTATGTGTTCGCGCCGCAGTGCATTTCCACCTTGTCCATCGTCCGCCGCGAAACCAATTCGTGGAAGCCGGTGCTGGCGATGGTGACCTACATGTTCGCGCTGGCTTACCTGGCGTCGTTCCTGACCTACCAGATCAGCCGCGCAGTGCTGGGAGTTGCATGATGCAGGAAGCCGTCGTCGGACTCATCGTGATTTTCGCCTGCTGGACGGTGGCGAAGCGCTATTTGCCGAAAGCAATGCGGCAGGCGATCCGCTCATGGTCGGTGCGCAGTGCGGAGCGCGCGGGCTGGCACAGGCTGGCGGCATGGCTGTCGAAAGAGAAGCAGGGCGGTTCCTGTGCGGATGGCTGCGGCAGTTGCGGCGGCTGCGGCTCGGATACTCCGGCGCCGCCTTCCAAGGATGACGGCCGCTTTGTCATCAAGCTGACCGTCGTCAAGTAACGATCCCTGGATCGGCCTCTTTCACGCAGCGGCGATCCGATCCGGTAATTCAGGAGCCCGGCTGGTTTGCGGGATTCGGAGCCGGTACCTCGACGGGTTTCGGTTCCACGACGGAAGCGTCCGGTTTGTTGGTCACTGAAGGCGTGGCATCGGCTGCCGGCGTTGCCGGAGCCGGAGCCGGAGTTGCCGGGGTGTCCGGCAGTTTAGTTTCAACCGGCTTCAATTGGGTGGCACTTGCGTCCGGCGTTTTCTGTTCCACCGGCTTGGCGTCCAGCGTGCCTTCCTCGGCGCGTTCCACCACCGAATTGTCGAGATAGCTTTCCATCACTTCAAAGAAGCGGTCGTAAAACTTGCGCCGCGAAATCGTTTCGCTTGCCACTTTCACCAGTGCATCGTCGGTCGAGCCGAAGGGCAGCGAGACCGATCCCAACACGCTCACGCCCAAACTGGCGGAGGTCGTGCTTTTCTTCAGCGAATAGCGGTCGAGCACTGCATTGGCAAAGGCGGTGGCGCTGTTGCTGCCGCGCGCGTTTGGTGCACAGACGACATGGAATTCGATCTGCTCGTGCACGTCACGGTCTGGCTGGAAATTCTTGCGTCCACGGACTTGCGAATCGTTCGCATCGCTGACAATGACATAACCCTGACTCAACAGCGCGCGACGCGCTGCTTCGCAGGTAGTCTTGCCGTTGCCGGGGAATACGCGCGAAAAGGTATCGGAAGACCCGAAGTCTTCAACGCGGAAATCGGGGCTGCTGCCGGAGGAATTCATCGTCGCGCACGATGGCAGCATCGCAATTGCCATTACTGCCAGCGCGAGGCGAAAAGGAGTCAATGCTTTTGTCATGGTGGGCATGCTTCGCATTCGAAGGCGAACCGAAGTATACCCTACCGCTGATGGCGTAATTGTGACGACGCAAAAGAATCGATCGCTCTGATCGGTGGATATCAAAGCGTCCACATGAACCAAAGCGCAGCTGACATCGCGCCGCAACTGGCCAGGATGGCCACCGTGCGTACCGTATGCAACTGCGTCCACAGCAGCAGGCCGGTGAGCGAGAGCAGGATGAGACTGCCGGCAATGGTGTCAGATAGCAGCACCCAGAACGCATTGACGCCGGTGGCCGTATGCAGGCGCATCAATGTGCCGATCGGGGTGGCGTCGATCTGGTCGATCTTGACCGAGCGGTTGCCGACAAAGTATTCCGCCACTACGCCGCGATCCGGACGCGCGATGCTGATGACCCAGCGCTCCGGCTGCATCACTTCGCGCTCGCCCCAGATGATTTTCCGTGCCGCGCTCGACCTGATGTTTGGCGGCTGCGTCGCCGGCAAATCCAGTTCCTGCTGCAGCCAGGCAGCAAGCTCTTCCGGCGTGCCGAAGCCATGTGCTGGCAGCGGCAGCTGCGCGGATTTTTGCACGGTCTTTTCCAGCGGGATTTTCATGATCGCGCGGTGATTCATCAGGAGTCCGGTCAGGCCGAACAGCAGTCCGAGCGCCGCACCCCACAGGCCGAGATAGAGATGCGTCTTGCGCAGCCACGTCAGGAAGATCGCGCGCCGGCTGCGCTTGCGTCGTTTGTGCGCCGCCATGACGGCATCGCTTTCCAGCGGCGCGGCATCCGCCGTGCGGGCAAGGGCATCGACATGCATGCTGCGCCCTCAGTGCGATTGCGGATCGGTCACGAAGCCGATCTTGTCCAGACCGCCGCGCTGCGCCGCCGCCATCACCTGCGCTACCTTTTCGTATTGCGTAGTGCGCTCGGCGCGCAGATGCAGTTCCGGTTGCGGCTGCTGCTTCGCTGCGTCGGCGATGCGCGCATCCAGTTGCGCAGCATCGATCGCTTCGTTGTTCCAGAAGGTCTTGCCCTGCGCATCGATGGAAAGATTGATCTGCTGCGGCTTCTCTTCGAGCGGCTGGCTGGTGGCGCGCGGCAGATCGAGCTTCACGCTGTGATTGATCACCGGGATCGTGATGATGAAGATGATGAGGAGCACCAGCATCACGTCGACCAGCGGCGTGGTGTTGATCTCGGGATTGAAGTCGTCTTCGTTGTTCGCGAGCGTGCCCATCGCCATCATGCACCTCCAACCACGGTGAGCTTCGCGGTGTCGCCGCCGGCACTTGTTTCGGCGCGTGCGCCGGTCACGAACAAGGCATGCAGGTCGAAACCGAACTTGTTCAACTTGGCGATGATTTCCTTGTTGCCGCGCACCAGCGCGTTGTAGCCGAAGGAAGCGGGAATTGCCACCGCGAGGCCGAGCGCCGTCATGATCAGCGCTTCGCCCACCGGGCCGGCAACCTTGTCGATGCTCGCCTGGCCAGCGGTACCGATCGAGACCAGCGCGTGATAGATGCCCCATACCGTGCCGAACAGGCCGACGAAGGGCGCGCTCGATCCCACCGAGGCCAGTACCGCCATGCCGCGTTGCAGGTGCGCTGTGGCTTCATCGATCGCCTGGCGCAGGCAGAGCGTGACCCAGTCGCTGACGGAGAGCTGGTCGTGCAGGTGCCCCTTGTGTGCAGTGTGATGACGCATTGCGCCGACACCAGCCTGCGCGATGTCGGCGAAGGGATTCTCGTCGCCCAGCGAGGTGAGGCCGTCCTTCACGTTGGTGGTGTCCCAGAACTCATGGCCGGCGGCACGCGCGGCGCGGCTGTAGCGCCAGAGTTGCAGTGCCTTCGTCACGATCACATACCACGACGCGACCGACATCGCGACCAGCAGGAATGCGACGCCCTTGGTAACGATGTCGCCCTGCGTCCACAGGCTTTGCAATCCGTACGGACTTGTTTCCATGCTTTTCTCCTAATCCAGTTGAAATGAAATCGGGATGACGGCGAACACCGCGACCGGCTTGCCGTCTTCCATGTAGGGCTTGAACAGCGCGCGCTGCACGGCCTGGCGCGCTGCTTCGTCGAGACGCGGCGAGCCGGAGGATTTCTGTATCTCGATGCGCTCGGCGCGGCCTTTGTCGTTGACCAGTACGCGCAAGATCGCCTTGCCTTCCTCGCCCATGCGACGCGACGCCGCCGGGTACTCGGGACGTGGCGTTTGCAGGTATTCGACTCCGCTGGAAATCGTTTTCGGTTGCGCCGGTGTTGACGGGGCAGCCGGAGCGGAAGGAGTGGCGGGTGCGGAAGGTGCGGCCGGCGCTGATGTTGCTGGCGCAGTCGAGGATGCGGGAACAGCGATCGCTTTCTCCGAGGGCGCGTGATTCACGGCCGGAACTGGCGGTTGCGGGGGGGCTTTCTTCACCACCGGCACCGTCTTCGGCGGCGCGGGTTGCGCCTTCGGTGGCGGCTGATGTGCCGGCTCGGCGCGACGCTCCGGCGTAATGAACGTCGCCATTACCTCCTTCGGCACGGCAGGCGCGGGCCGGAACATGAGGCCGTTGTTCAGCGCATGAAAAAAGGCGACATGCATCAGCAGGATGCCTCCCAGAGGAGCGAAGCGCCTGAACATGGTTCGCGATGTGGTGGAGTGGCGATGGCTGGACAACATGGAAACGAAATTAATTGTAAATGATAATGATTCGCATTATTATATGAGCCAACGCGATGGTGTCAAAGGAATTTCGTTGCGGTCCGCGTAAAAAATCGCAAACGACCGGAATGCAACCAGACGCCACGCCCCAGCCAGCCGATGCGGCGCATGCCGATAGCCAGCCAGGAACAAGAGTCCGCCCGCCATGCCGGGCATATCGATCTACTGACTGGAGAAACCACCCCATGAACAAGACCCGCATCGCCATCGCCGTGGCAACCGCATTCCTGCCCGCCGTTGTTGCCATCGCCGCCGATACCGAAATGGCGGAAATCCACACCAAGGCCGAGCGCGTGCGCGCCGGCAGCCCGAACGACGTCGTCATTACAGGTTCCAAGACCGACACCCAATTGAAGGACCTGCCGGCCTCGGTGGTCGTGGTGCCATCCGAATTGCTGCGCCAGCAGGGCACGGTGGACATGAACCGCGCAATGGAAAACGCCAGCGGCGTGCAGCCGGTACAGGGCGGCGCCTACGGCTTCGCGAACAACTACACCATCCGCGGCATGGCGATGCGTTTTCTGCGCGACGGCCTGCCGGACGGCACGTCGCAGAACGGCTACTGGCGCACGATGTATGACGTCGATCGTATCGAAGTGCTCAAAGGGCCGGGTTCGGCGCTCTACGGCTCCGGCCAGCCGGGCGGCACGGTGAACGTGGTGACCAAACAGCCGCGCGCGCGCTTCGGCAGCGAAATCGGTGCGCTGGCAGGCAGCTTCGGCACCTGGGGCGCCTACGCCGACACGTACGGCGCGATCGGCGCCAACCTCAACGCACGTCTGATCGCCGACGTGGAAAAATCCGACGGCTTCCGCGGGCTCGGCCGCAACATCAAGGAAATCTCGCCGACCTTCACCTGGGCGCTCGCCGACGACAAGACGCTGACGCTGGATTTCGATCACCGCGAAATCAAGGTCAAGCCGGACAACTACGGCGTGCTGTTCGATGCGCGAGGAAACATCGCTGCGCCACGCGACGCGCGTTTCTACAGCCCGATGTCCGACACCGACCAGACGATCAACCGCGTAACGCTCTCGCATGAATGGCGCATCAATGCCGACCTCACCATGCGCACCGCCGTGCTCAACGACGATCGCGATCTGCACCTGACGCGCAACGCCGGTACCAACGGCGGCAACGCGGCCGGCGTGGTAACGGGCCGCCAGTTGCGCGACCAGAATGACGACACGCGCTTCTCCATGCTGCAAAACGAAGTCGTCTGGAAGACAAGCACCGGCGCAATCAAGCACACCGTACTGGGCGGCGTGGAATACGACTCCAGCAGCGCGGACACGGTGCGCGATACCTTCACCCTGCCCAATATCGCGAACGTTGCCGCACCGGTCGTGACTGAGACCGCGATTCCTGCAGTCGGCTCGTCATCCTATGTGTCGGGATCGAGCTACAACCGCAACATCTCCTCGCACACCTGGGGCTTGTACGTGCAGGACCAGGTGGAGCTGAGCGAGCAAGTCAAGCTGCGCGCCGGCCTGCGCAACGACCGCGTGCATGCAGACGACACCGGCACCGTCGGCGGCGTGGCGCGCACCATCAAGGTGGATGACTCCATCAACTCCGGTTCGCTCGGCGCAGTGTGGCAACCGACGCGCGACCTGTCGCTGTATGCAGGCTATTCGAGCGGCGGCTTCGTCAACCTCTCGACTGAATCGAACGCGATCAACACCAAGCCGGAAACCTCGTCGCAGAAGGAAGCCGGCATGAAAGCAAACTTCCTCGACGGCCGCTACAGCGCCAACGTTGCCGTGTTCGACAATCGCCGCAACGATTACTACATCACCTTGCCCGGCGCGACAGACGCGACGCCCGACGGCAAGGACCGCACCCGAGGCATCGAATTCGACCTGAGCGCGCATCCGCTTGCGGGCCTCTCGCTGCTTGCGAACTTCGTCGTGCAGAATCCGGAGACGCTCTCGCGCAGCGTCGCTTCCAATGCCATCTTCGGCGTGAGCAACCGCAGCATCTACGGCTTGCGTCCTTCCGGCGTGGCAAAGCAGACGGCGCGCGTATGGGGCACGTATGAATTCCAGGACGCCGCGCTGCGCGGCTGGGGTGTGGGCGCGGGAGCGACCTACAAGGGCGACAGCTATGCCGACAGCCTGAACCTCTACAACGTGCCGGGCTACACGATCTATGATGCCGCCGTGTTCTACAAGACGAAGAAGTGGGACGCCACGCTCAACCTGCGCAACCTGACGGATCGCGTGTATTACGCCAACCCGACGGGTGCCGGTGCGATTCCCGGCGAACCGCGCAGCGCGATGCTGACGGTGCGCATGCGCTTCGAATAAGGCGTACCGGCGGCCTGCGCAAGATTCAAGCAGGCAGGCCGCGCAAGGCAGCCGCGATATCGTCTGGCGTGCGGCAAGCGGTGGCGAACTGCATTCGCTTGCGCTTGCCGTCGCGCAGCAGGTCCACGCCGTAATAATCGATGCCGAGGATGCCGGCATTGCCGAAGCGCGACAGCAGGGTTTCTTCTTCCTCCAGCGGCAGTATCGCCGCGTCCTTCCATTCCGTTGCTTCCAGCCATCCCATCTGTGCAAAGCCGCCGATGTAGCGGCAACGCACCGGCTCCAGCGCAACAAAAAGGAAGTCGCCCAGCGAGAGGTACTGTTCCGCTTCCGGCCGGTAGCGCAGGTAACGCCGGCGCAATGCATCGCTGGCATCGATACGCATCGCGTCGCCGACCAGCGTCATGCGCGCCAGTTCAAGCACGTCGGCTTCGCCGGACACCGTCACCAGGAGGCTGGCATGCGGATCGGCCAGCAGGTTCTTCGTGTGTTCTGCCAGCGTGCTCAGCAGGAATACCGGACGATGGGTTTCGTCTGTGACGTAGGGCAGGGCAGTCGCGAACGGGTAGCCTGGCAACTGGGAAGATTGCGTGGCCAGCGCGCCGACGGATTGCGAATGCAGGAGCTGGAGAACGGTGTCGAGAGTCGGTTTCATGGCAGCAGGTTGAATGGCCTCGGTTTGCATGGGTGCTGGAAAAGCATAAGCCAATTCAATGCCGATGTGTTACTCGTAGGCCGGCAGCCGTTTCTGCTCGGTGGGCGTGAAGAGCGATTGCCGCAACTGCGCTATCTGCGCCTGCTTGTCTGCAACCGGCAGGGCGGAAGAAACGATCTGGTTGCGTTGCGACAGATAGGACGCGATCCGCGCTTTCCATGCCGCTTCCTCGCGGTCGAGGTCGGCGAAGCGGGCGGCGGCTTCCGGGGTGAGTGCGGCAGCGCGGTAACGATAGATGTCGTCGTCGGACGCGCCTTCCGCGCGCTTCTTCGCCACCGTTTCTTCCAGCTTCAATACCTTCACCGGTTCCTCGCGCGTCTTGCGCAAAGCTTCCGGCAACGCGGCATCGAGGGCGGCCAGCTTCTCGCGCTTCTGCGCTTCATCGAGCGAAGCGTCCTGGCTGATCGCCAGTCTTGCGACGGCGTCTTCATCGTCGGCATCGCTCAAGTCGAACATTGCCTGCGATTCCTGTTCGCTGAAGAAGCGGGCGCGGACCTCGCGCAGCGCGACCATGCGCGCGCGAATCGCAGCGATGCTGTTTCCTGCGGTTTGCGAGTTCTTTTCCACGTCCACCAGGGCACGCTTGTAATCCAGGTAACGCCCCAGGAATTGTTTCGCCTGCTCCGCTGCGTGCCCTTGCAGACGCCTGTCGATTTCGCGCTTAATTTCAGCGCGAATGGCATCGAGCGGCTGCTCGCCGATGGCCGACAGGTAGTAATCGAACATGCGAACCAGGTCCGCATCCACGACCAGCGCGTCGCCTTCGCTGCGCACCGTGCCATCGGGGAAGGTGCCTTCGAGCGAGCGGACGAAGCTGAACATGTCGCGTCCTTCCACCTGGGCCTGCGGCTTGGGCTTGTTCTCGGAAGTCGGGAAACCGATGAGAATTGCCGCGGCGGCAATTCCTGCTGCCGCGGCGCCCGCCATGAATCGGCGTTTCATCATGGGCTGGTGTCCTCAGAGGCCCATCGCCTTCAGGCGATTTGCCTGCTGGCGATACAACGTCACCGGATTGGTCTCGAAGATGTTGACGAGGCCGATCGTCTGGTTGACTTCGTCGAGATGGTTCATCGCATAGTCATCGCGAATCACCTTGCCGAGGTGGGTCGAGCAGCTTGCCACCAGACCGTCGTTCTTCGCGCCGCCGAAGGCCAGCGAGGTGAGGGCGAGCGCGGGGTCGGCCACGTCCAGCACGTTGGTGTACGGCTGCGCGCCGCTCCACGAGAAGTAATAGACGCCGCCCACCTGGTAGGCGCCTTCGCCGCACGCCGTTGTTGGCAAGCCTTCCGGATGCGCCGCATTGAATGTGGCGCTGCCTGCGGTGCTCAGCGACATCGCTGCTGCCAGCGAGTTCTGCGGCAGCGCCGGGCTGCCCGAGAGGAAGCTGATGAGCTGCGCGAGGCCGTTATTGATCGACACGATCACCGAGTTCGACAGCGACCCGGGCGGCGCGACGCCGAGCAGCAGGTCGGCAACCGCGGACCCTTTGTTCACACCGCCCACCGATGTGACGGAAGCAACCAGGTTCGGCGCTACCGAAGCCACATAACGCGCGGTTGGGCCGCCGTGGCTGTGGCCGATGAGGTTGACCTTGCTTGCGCCAGTGGCGGCAAGGATCTGCTTGACCTGGGCCAGTAATTGTTCGCCGCGCACCTCGGTGCTGTTGGCTGCCGACACCTGCGTGACGAAGACCTGCGCGCCGTCGTTCTGCAAGGCGGAAGGAATGCCGTACCAGTAGCCGAGCGGCCCGATGTTGTCGAAGCCGAAGAGGCCGTGCACGAGCACGATGGGATATTTCGTCTGGGTGTAGCCGGCAGCCCAGGATGAGCCGGGCAGGATGATGCAGGCCAGCAGAATTGCACTGGCGAGTTTCCAAAAGCGTTGCAGCATATGCGTCTCCTGTGAATTGTTATTTCTGCAGTGGCGCATTTAATCAGCAAAGGTGGGACACGAAAATTGATCGTTTTTTATGGCGCCCATCAATCGCGTTTATGGCTTGTGGAGAAGAAAATGCTGCCCGCATCATGAGATGCGAGGCGGCAAATGCGAGAAGGACAACGAGGGCGAAGGCGCTCAGCGCACCACAGCGTCTCCGGGCGGCGTGCACTCGCCAAATTGCCGGACGATGGTGTCGCGCAATAATTGCCGGAACCACGCATGGGCGCGATCGTGTTCCTTGGATTCGTGCCAGTACATCTCGATGGGCACCGCCTTGAAGCGAACCGGCAGCGGCTGGAGCGCCACAGGCAAAGCCTGCGACAGGATCCAGGCATAGGAGCGCGGCAGCGTGAGCAGCCAGTCCGTTCGCGCGGCTACCTGGCATGCGGTGAAGTATTGCTGGCATGCCAGCGCGATGTCGCGGGATTCGCCGTTTTCCGTCAGCACCATGTCGAGCGGATCGTTCCCGGCGCGCTGCATCACCGAGACATGCTGCGCCGAGAAATAGTCGCTTCGCCCCAGCACGCCCGGCGGCGCAAGCCGATGGCCGCGACGCATCACCACCACCAGCGGCTCATCGAGAATGTGCTCCGCATGGATCTTCGGACCAACCGGCATGCGGCGCTCGATGACAAGGTCGACATCGCCCGCCGTCAGCTCGCGCACCGCGTTCTCGCGAGAGAAGCGGCGGCCCGCGATCCGGGCAAACGGCGCTTCCTTCGCGAGCCGCTCCGCCAGCGGCGGAAAGACAAAGGAGTCGAGCGGGTCATTGGCGCCAACGGTAAAACTTGCCGCAACATTGGCCGGATCGAACTCTTCCTGCAAGTGCACTGTCGCCTGCAAGCCGTTCAGGTGCAGCTGCACCCGCGGCATGATCATCCGTGTCTTGTTCGTGGCGATCATGCGGTTGCCTTGTCGAACGAACAACGGATCGTCAAGCAACTCCCGCAAGCGATTCAGCGAATGCGTGATCGCCGGCTGCGTCAGGTGCAGTGCCCGCGCCGCCCCGCTGATCCCGCCATGGGTGTAGATGGCGTCCAGCACGCGGAACAGGTTCATGTCGATGCGGGTGTCGGGCTGCGGCATGGGCGCTTGCGGAAGAAGTTGATGCGGGTAAAGATAGTCTGCGGCAGGTGAGGGTGCAAGCGATGGCGCTGCAAGGTGTGGTTTGGGAGCTCGCATAATTACTCCGGTGAGAAAGACATTGAGATCAATGGCAAACTGTGGCCTGTATCTTCAGACTGTCGGAGTCCATCATGGAAATGAAAAAGATCAACGCCGGGAAGCTGCGCGCCATTGGTTATGACGCACGCGAGCGCATGCTGCGGGTCGAGTTCGACGATGGAAGCGCGATCGATTATTCAGGCGTCGGGAATGAGGTCTGGCGCAGGTTCTCGACTTCGGGAGCGGCGTGGAGCTTCTATCGGGACAACATCGAGGAAGAGTTTGCGGGCAAGCGAAGCACTGTCCGGTCGCAAAAGAATACCCAGGCGCTTGAGGATCTCTTCAAGGCACCCGGCGATGATGCCGACGCATAGCAAACTTTATTACCCTGCCTGGAATCGGCCAGACTGTCATGAAAACTGAAGAAAAAATAGATTATTCGGCCTTGGTGCCATCGAAGCGGCGCATGGTGCGCGCGGCAGTGTTCATCGCTGTGCCGCTGATGCTTGTCGGGCTTTTGCTGGGAGTGTTGGTATATCTCGCGCCCGGCAGTGCGCTTGCGGCAGTATTGGGCGATGCCTTCGTTGCAGGAGGAGCGAGTTCATTCATCACTCCGGGCAACGAGTCGCTTGCGTTGAAGGCTGGATTCGTATGGGGCTCAGTCTTCGCATTTCTTGTCGGCCCGTTCATCTTCATTGCCTGGCTGTTGTATTGCGCGAAGAAGGAATACAACCGGGTGCAGGATGAGTTGAGGGTGAAAGAGATGCAGCGTATCTATGGAGGAAAAACTTCGGACTAAACGATGAAACTTTTCTGAAAACTTTCTGACGGAGAAGCAAGCACTCTATCGAGAGCCCTATATGCCGGCATCAATCCGAAAGCCGGCAGCGTGTTCAGCGCGCCTTGATGTACAAGCCGTCGGCAGACACTTCACTTCTCTGACCTCATTGGCTTTCCCGGAACCTGTCCAGGGAGTGTTTCCACGTCGCTGGACCGGTCGGTGCAATCAAAGAATCAGATCATATGCGAGGGGTGCCCCTTCATCTGGTCCAGGTTATCCAACGAGATGCCGGTGAGTTTGGACAGCATTTTCTCTTCACCTTTACTGATCGAGCCATCCTCAAGTTTCTTCATCAAATTTTTGATTTGATCATCATTTCCATTCGCAGGATTTGAGCTGTCAGGGCTGTAGCTCGGAACACTGCTCGAAGATCTGGATACGCCAGCCATAGTTGTCTCCTAAAAAAAGTAAATAAAAATTGTGCTGCAACGATTGGTGGCGCGTTTTGAAGAAGAGGTTCCACATGGAACTTATTTTTCCCTTGGCAACACTTATTGATCAATAGGGCATGCGCTCAACGACCGAAGTCAGTCGTATCGCTTCCTGGTTTGCGTGGCTTGTCTGAAGCATTCAGGCCAAAAGCAGCAGAGCGCGAGTGCCCTTGTTCCTGTCTTCCAGTCAGATCCCTCTCGGACTCTGGCAGCGGATGCTCTCAGGAAGAAAGCAATTTACCGATAACGTCACGGGGACAACGAAAATGATTCAAGAGGCGAGCCGGCTTGCAACGGGAAATGCGAATTATCCGGGCGGTGCAATGCTGCATCGTGGACCGATCAGCGGGATCGCAGCCAAAGGGTCGTATATTGCGACTGCCGGCTACGATAACCAACTGATCCTCTGGGAGTCCGAAACAAGACGAGCGCTGGCACGCGGCCAGCACGACCACTTGATCAACCAGTGTGAATTCAGCAGCGATGGCCGCTTCTTGGTCAGCGCCAGCAGCGATTATTCCGCACGGATCTGGGAGGTGCCGTCTTTACGTCTCAAGGCGGCATTGGTCGGTCATGCCGACGATGTCGACATGGCGACGTTTTCTCCGGATGACACCTTGGTGGC